>JAIVJE010000449.1 GCA_020200195.1 Acidobacteriota bacterium
GTCGCGCGCGCGGAGCGCGGCGACGAGCGTCGGCATGTCAGCATATCCTTTCAAGCGACGGAAGCCTTTTACGGCTTCGAGGACACCGGCCGCGACCCAGCGCAGCATCATCTGTCCGCCGCGCCAGCGCTTGACGTTCCGCTTCACATGACGTGTGCGACTGAGCAGACTCTCGGCGGCGTTCGTCGTCGCCAGTGAGCGGCGCAGGCGCGCCGAGAGGTTCAGCGTGAGGACGGTCAGCGTCTCGTCGAGACCTTCGCGGACGCTCTCCGCCGCGCTGGGATATTCGGTCTCGAGGCGGCGGGCGAGATCGAGTAACAGCCGCTGGGCGGTCTTCACGTCGGCGCTTTGATAGGCGCGCCGCAGGATGGCCTGCGCCCACGGCCGCTGGCGGTCGCTGAGATACTCGAGGACGTTGCGGGTCTTGTGGACCTGACACCGCTGGACGAGAGCGGCCTGGCCGAAGGTCGCGTGCACCGCCTGGCGCAGGGCCTTGGAGCCATCGAGGATGACGAGCAGGCTGCGATCGGTCCGGAGGCCGCGACTCTGGAGATTCGTCAGCAGACCCTGACAGACCGTCGCATTCTCCGTCGAGCCGTCCCAGAGGCCCAGCGCGTGTTTCTGGCCGTCGGCGGCGATGCCCAGGGCCACGATGAGGCAGTGATCCCCGACGTGCACGCCGTCGACCAGCAACGCGACCAGGTCGAGCACATCTAACGGCGCGCTCTGCCAGGCGGCGAGCTGCGCCGTCGTGCGGGCCACGAAGCGGCGGCTCACCGCGCTCTTGGTGGTCCCCCGGCTCTCGATGGCCGGGCCGAGCGGCTCCAGGCTCCGCGCATACTGACGCGTGGCCACCCCGACCAGCATCTGTTCGACGACGCGGCGATCCAGCGGGTCGGTGGACGCCATCGTCTGAAACGTGGGCAGCGCGATCTCGCCGGCCGCGGTCCGCACGCGCGGCCGTTGGATACTGACCTTCCGACCACCCAGGACCACCTCGCTCTGCGGCGTCCCTGCCCGACTCGCCGCGCGATCGGGCTCGTGCGCATACCGCGGTCCGCAGAGAGCGGTGCGATCTTCTTCCAGCATGGCGGTGAAGACTTTCAGCCCGGAGCGCAACGCCAATTCCAACAGCTCCGTCTTCGTGTCCACGAGGAGATCGACGAGCGGCAGATGGTGCAGGGGTGATTCGGCTTGGGGAACGAGTGGGGCTATGCGAGACTTCGTGTTCATGGCGGCTCCTTCTCTGTGAGGCCTTGGCCTCGGGCTTAGTCACCACTCGTGTATCACGAGCAGTGAGGAGCCGCCGCTTTCAATTTTCACCAGCTACTGGGACATCCCCCATTCACGGGCCGAATGCGGGAATGAATGCCGTGCTAGTGGCGGGCCGGAACATCACACTCAGGGGATTCACCATCACGGGCGGGCGCAATGGGGTAGCCGTGTTGCGCGGCGGCACAGCGTTGATCGACAGCAATGTGATTCGCGAGAGCGCCGAAAACGGGATTAACGTCGCCCAACACAGCTATGCGCGCATCGTCAACAACACGATTCAGCTACATCCGGCTGCTGGCATCAGAGTGCTGGAGAACTCATTTGCTCGAATCGGATTTCTCGATCTCGAGAATCCGGTGTCCAGAGGCAACGTAATCGCCAACAACGGTCCTTTGGGAGGCGTGATTGTGCAGCGTTCGGCCGGTGCCTCCCTGGTTGGGAACAGCATCAGCGGCAATGAGGGCCCTGGTGTATCCGTCATGGCCGCATCTCACGCCGACCTGGCCGGTAACCAAATTGACGGCAACGGTGCCGACGGGGTATCGGTCACCCAACACTCGTTCGCGCAGCTGGGCGAGGGACCGGGCATTTTCAGTCCGCCGAACGAGACCGGCGCTCCGAACCTTGGCTACGGCCTTAGTTGCTCACTGAATTCGGCGGTGGACGGTCAGCTCGGCACGCTGACAGGTGCTGCGGGGCAAAGGCGATTCGACAGCAGCTGCGCCAACGGTCCAAAGATCAAGTGAGTCGGAGCCGTGCCGGCTCGGTGGTGCGACGACCACAGAGGCGTCACGGCAGCTGTCATCTCGGACCGATACAGATTCGAACGCTTGGCTGGACATCCGAGTTCAGGGATGAGGATGGAGCACATATGCGCAGGACCTTCGTCGGCGTCGCACTCGCGGCCAGCGGTGTGTTTGTCAGTTGGGCAGGTCAAGGCATCTGGAGACACTCTCCGGACACGCTGTGGGCCGCCGTCGCGGTGATCTCAGTCCTTTCGGGTATTGCGATCGCGCTTTATCCCAGGATCTCACAGCTGCTTGCGCCTATAACTGGGAGCCGTGTGAAATCCGGCAGCGATCGACTCTAAATTCTTTCCTCCCCGCGCGAGATCGCGCGGAGTCGCGCCAATAGACCAACTCACCGCCATGAAGTCCGCTCGGCGGTGCATGACCATAGAGGCGTCACGGCTCATCGGCTTGTGGCAATCCTCGCAAACGGGAACACGAGGGCTGCGCGTATCTGGTTGGGGGCGACTTGGAAGCTCGCGGGATGGAACTGGAAGTGCGAATGCACGTTCGGCGTGTGCTTGACTTCGTGCAGTGACGTTGTGCGGGGGTGGAAACCCGCGCGTAGACATGGCCAACAAGTTCTTGGAGATCAACAAGATGTGGCGGAGAGCGTGGGATTCGAACCCACGAAGATCCTTTAGATTCTGTAAGTTACAGATTCCACAATCCCGCGGTTGCCGCGAATCCCGGCGTTGCCGTGGCGCCCTGCCCGCTATTGCCCGCACGGCCGAGCTTTGAGGTCGACGCGGCAACGGCCCCTCTCTGTGGCTTTTTTGCTTAGCGCTAAGTAAAATAGAGGCCATGAACGCATCTGAGATGGCCAGAGCATTGGGGCGCAGAGGGGGCCGAGCCCGCGGCAAGCGATTGTCCGCAGCGGATAAGAAACGCATCGCTTCGCTCGGAGCCAAGGCTCGGTTTCAGTCACTCCAGGCAACCCGCCGCATTGCCGACAATTTCCGATATGCCGCCGTACTTGCCGACCTTCGCGGGCAGCCGACCGCCGTCAGGCGCCGGAGCGGGTTCGCCGGGCCGCTGCCGGGGATCTATCCCGAGGGATCGTGAATGCCCGACCCAGTGGATCATCTCCAAACAGTCGGCGAAATCGTCCAGGGTCTCCGCGCTCTCGGCCTCGAGCCAGTGCTTATCGGAGGCATGGCCCTTGTGGTGCTGGGATCACGGAGAGTGACACGCGATTTCGATTTCGTGATCGCGCATCCGGGCGAGCGTCTCGCTCGTACGATCGGTCTCTTCTATGACCATCGACTCCAACTCGTCTCACGTCTGAACGAAATGGGAGAGGTGCTCTCGACGATCACGAATCGTAAGGTAGCGGCCATCCGGCTGCGCCTCGATGCGCCGGCGAGCGCATACTTCTTCAACGCGGAGACAGGCCTTCGCGTCGACCTCCTGTTCGACTTCCCCATCGCAGCAGCGGAACTCGCCGAGCATGCGACACGAACCAGGATTCGCACGCATGTATTCGACATCGCCTCCGAGCAGGACCTCCTGCGCCTCAAGAGGATCGCCAAAGGGGCGCGTTCGGCACCGGGCGACGCTGAGGACATTGCCTTTCTCGAGTCACGCCAGAGGAGCTCCACCTAGCGCCACTGCGGCGACCTGAAGCAGCTGCGCAATCGCGGAGAACAGCGCTGCCAACGTCGACACAGTTTCGGGTGGCGCCTCGACGACGAGCCCGCCGCCGGCCGTGCACGGGATGGTCAGACCGGACACGAGGCGCTGGATTTCCACGACGCTCGCGGCGGCCATGCCGACGTTGGCCTCGCCCCAGAGGACGCCGTTGCCGACGGAAAACACGCGCGACTGCACGGCGCCGCCGACTTCCCCGGTGTCGGGGTCATAACCAAGGATCGAGAATGTAGCGACGTGTTCAGGAAGGCCGTTGGCGGGAAGACCGCTCGACGGATGCTGCGCTGCGTGGACGCTCGCGAGTGCCGTGATCGCGACCAGGGCGGCCGTCAGCCGCCTCAATCTCGCAGCAGTCTTTGTCCCTTCTCCCTTGTCCCTTCTCCCTTGTCTTGCGCCTAGCGCCACGGCATGAGTCTCTCGATCCACTGGACCCGGGTCAGGTCGTTGTAGATGACGGTGACCATCAGCATCAGCAAGAGGACGAAGCCCGCGAGGAGCATCTTCTCTTTGACCTTCATGCTGAAGTCACGCCGAGACAACCCTTCGAGCGCGAGGATAGCGATGTGGCCCCCGTCGAGCACGGGAATCGGCATCAGATTCAGCAGCCCGAGGTTCAGGCTGATCATGGCCATGAGCCCGAACAATGGGATCCACCCGGCTTCCGCGGCCGTGCCCGAGAGGTCGGCGATGGCCACCGGGCCCATCAACTGCTTCACCGAGGTGTCACGCGTCAACAGCCCGCTAAGCGTCTTCACGATCAGCTTCGACCATTCCCAGTTGCGCTGGACGCTCAGCGAGATGGCCTCGAGGACACCCGGTTCGACCATCCGCGTCTCGTAGGGCGCAATCTGCGCGCCGATCATCACGACCTGGCCGATCTTCCGGGGAGTGACCGTCACCTGCCGGGGCTCTCCACCGCGAACGACGTCCAGTGTCAGCGGACGATCGGCATGCGACTTGATCAGCTCGATCACGCGCTCACGCGACACGCTCGGCTCGCCGTTCGCCGCCATGATGACGTCGCGCGGCTGCAGGCCCCCTTGATGCGCGGGCTCACCCGGGTTGATCGCCTGGATTTCGGGGTGCATCACGGGAAAGACGCCGATGTCGGCCATCTCGAACTTGCCAACGGCGGCAGGCACCAGACTCTGCTCGATCGCCCGGCCGTCGTGCTCGATCGTCAACGTCACGTGGCGATTGGCCTTGGGCAGCAGCTCGACCGAGAAACGCTCCCAGGTCGGTACTGGCACGCCGTCGATCCGCACGATACGGTCGCCGGGACGGATCCCGGCGCGGGCCGCCACCGAATTCTCCGTCACCGACCCGATCACCACAGCGTCCTGATCGAACGCCGGCACCTGGGCGCCCTGATAGAGGACGACCGCCA
>JAIVJE010000159.1 GCA_020200195.1 Acidobacteriota bacterium
TACCTGGAATATCTGCTCGATCGAACGGCCGCCGCCCACGACCTCTCGAGGGACGACAGCCGCCGGGATTTCCTGAACCGTATGCTGGGCGTCGCCGCCCGGATCCCGGATGCTGCCGCCCGTGACCAGTTTGCGGACAGACTCGCGCATAAGGCGAGGATTACAGAAGAGGTGGTTCGCGCGGAGATTCGGAAGGCCGCCGTGCAGCGCCAGACGACCGTCGAGCCCAGGCAGCTGCCGTCGCTGGGGCAGATCAAACCTGCGGAACGCGGGATGCTTTGGGCGCTGGTCCGCACTCCGGGGCCCGCCATGGAAGCTCTGGCCGAGCTGGAACTGGACGACCTGGAGGGCCTGGCGACCGGCCCCATTCTGGAACAGGCGCGATCCCTGCAGGGAATACCGGCGGAGTCTTTACCGGAAACGTTGATCGAGCGTCTAAGTAAAGGAGAGGCCGGGCTGGTTCGGGATATCAGCCGGCAGAGCCATGCCCCCGCCGACCCCGCCGGGTGCGTCCGGGCGCTCCAATGCCTGCGGTTGGATCGCGAGCGGGCGGACGTCCAACGCGCCATCGATCGCCTGCAGGACCAGGGCGCGGCGCGTCATGAAGACGAGATTCTCGCGTTGTGGGACCGGAAACGAGCGCTGCTCCACCGCATCGAGAGCCTGATGGAGGCTCCCGCTGCCGAGAGACGATGACGCTGTGAGCTGAAGCTGGAAGCCTGAGGAGGAAGCCGTTGTCGATCGAAGAAAAGTACGATGAAGTGAGGCAGCTCATCTCCATCGGCAAGGAAAAAGGATACCTGCTGTACGACGAGGTCAACGAGCTGCTGCCGGCGGACATTACATCGTCGGACGAGCTCGACGACCTGTTTAGTACTTTCGGGAGCGCCGGCATCGAGGTCGTCGACTCCGAGAAGACTTACCGCGAGGACAAGCTCCTCGACCGGACGGGCGAAGGCGCGGAGGAGATCGAGCTCGATCTCACGCCTGGCGCTCTGGACAAGACCAACGATCCGGTCCGCATGTACCTCCGCGAGATGGGGACAGTACCCCTGCTCACCCGCGAAGGAGAGGTCGAGATTGCCAAACGCATCGAGCGGGGCAACAAAATCGAGGACCGCAAGCGACAGGTTCTTCGGCAGATTGATGCCGTCAAGAAAGCGTGGGCGGCCGTCGAGAAGTGCCGCGACAAGCTCGACAAGACGGCCAAGGGTCCGACGACGAGGGAGAAGCGGAAGTACCGCCGCGTGCGTGGTGAATCACTGCGTGCGCGCGTCGAGCTCTCGCAGCTCATTCGCAAGATCGAGTTCACGGAAAACATCAAGCGGCGCCTGATCGACCAGATGAAGGATGCGGTCGAATCGGTGATGCGGATCAAGCGGGAGATCGACCACATCGAGCGGCAGTTGAATCCAAAGAACAAGAAGAGCCGGCTCAAGGAAGATGACAAGAAGAACCTCCTGAAGCGGCAGAAGGAGCTGAGGGTCCAGCTGGCGTCGATGGCTGGAGAGCTGGAGGCGACACCGGATCAGCTGATGCGCACGCTGGAGACGATCTCGCGCGGCGAGATTCAGGCCGAACAGGCGAAGAAGGAGCTGGTCGAAGCCAACCTCCGCCTGGTCGTATCCATCGCCAAGAAATACACGAACCGCGGGCTGCAGTTCCTCGATCTGATTCAGGAGGGCAACATCGGCCTGATGAAAGCGGTCGACAAGTTCGAGTATCGTCGCGGCTACAAGTTCTCGACCTACGCCACGTGGTGGATCCGGCAGGCGATCACGCGGGCGATTGCGGACCAGGCGCGCACGATCCGCATCCCGGTGCACATGATCGAGACGATCAACAAGCTGATTCGCACGTCCCGCGCGCTCGTGCAGGAGCTCGGTCGCGAGCCGACGTCGGAGGAGATCGCCAAGCGCATGGACATCCCGGTGTCCAAGGTGAGAAAGGTGCTGAAGATCGCCCAGGAGCCCATCTCCCTCGAAACGCCGATCGGCGAAGAGGAAGATTCGCATCTCGGGGACTTCATCGAGGATCGCCAGGTGGTGTCGCCGTCAGATGCGGTGATCAACCTGAATCTGAAGGAGCAGACCGATTCGGTGTTGAAGACGCTGACGCCGCGCGAAGAGAAGGTCATCAAGATGCGCTTCGGCGTCGGCGACGGGAGCGAGCACACGCTCGAGGAGGTCGGGCAGAGCTTTGCGGTCACGCGCGAGCGCATCCGGCAGATCGAGGCGAAGGCGCTGCGGAAGCTCCGTCACCCGTCCAGAAGCCGGAAGCTCCGCGCATTCCTGGAAGGTAGGACCTGAAATCCTTTAGACTCTTCCGGGCCCATAGCTCAACGGTTAGAGCCGCCGGCTCATAACCGGCCTGTTCCAGGTTCGAATCCTGGTGGGCCCACCAAACGACATGCTGAGTGTCCGACGAGGGCATTCAGCATTCACCACACATGTGTTAATGCATCCCGATCTCGAGCATCTCATACAACTCCAGGACGTAGATTCAGCCGCCGAGACGGCCCGGCGGCGCATCGCTGACATGCCGGCGGCGGTCGCCGCGCTCGATGCGCGCATCGCCGCGCGAATGAACGCCGTCGCGATCGTCAAGGAACGGATTGCCGCGAGCCAGACGTCACGCCGTGAGATCGAGAAGGAGCTGGCAGCGGTGCAGGCGCGCCTCTCGAAGTACAAGGGGCAGCTGATGGAGGTCAAGACCAACAAGGAATACCAGGCGATGCAGAAAGAGATGAGCGTCGCCGAACAGGACGTCCGTGGCCACGAGGATCGGCTGCTGGAACGTATGGAAGACGCGGAGACACTGGCCGCGGAACTGAAGAACGAGGAAAACGCGCTGAAGGCCGAGCAGGCCGAAGTGGGCGGGCTCAGGCAGCAGCTCGACGTAGAGCGCGCCGCCGCCGAAGCCGAGCTGCAGCGCACGATCGGCCAACGCGTAACGCTGACGGGCCAGCTCTCGCGCGAGACGATGATGTTGTACGAGCGCGTCGCGCACGGGCGCAAGGGCCTCGCGGTCGCCGAAGCCCGCGACGGGCTGTGCACGGTGTGTCACGTGCGACTCCGTCCCCAGGTGTTCAACGAAGTACGACGGAACGACAGCGTCATTCAGTGCGACAGCTGTACCCGGATTCTGTTCTTCGCGGCGCCGCGCACCGCCTGACGCGCCACCCTGCTCTCATGATCGTCGCGTATATCGATGGAGGGGCCAGGGGCAACCCGGGACCCGCCGGCTACGGGGTACGCATCGAATCGGCCGACGGCGTGCTCATCGACGAGCTCCACGGCGCCCTCGGAATCGCCACGAACAACGTCGCGGAATACAACGGGCTGCTGACGGCGCTGCAATGGGCCGTCGACCACGGCCACGTCGATCTGCACATCCGGTCAGACTCGGAGCTGCTCGTCAAACAGATGCGTGGCGAGTACAAGGTCAAGCACCCTGGACTCAAGCCACTGTACGTTCGCGCGCGCCTTCTGGTCATGCAACTCGATCGCGTCGTCTTCGAGCACGTCCGCCGCGAACACAACACCGAAGCGGATCGGCTGTCGAACATCGCGATGGACGAAGCGCAGGAAAGGGAAAAGGGATAAACGTTATCCCTTATCCCTTTTTCCGTATCACCCCTACCATTCTGCCGGCGTTGGGGCCGTCCACGCGATAGGAGTGGAACGTCATCGGGTGGGTCTTCGTGCAGAGATCCGCGCTGTAGATGTTGGCCCCCAGGACGCCCGCGGCCTCGAGTTGATCGCGGTTTGCCCGCCACAAGTCGAAATGGGGACGACGTCCCGGAAGCCGACGAAACCATCGCTCGATGTCGGCGGCCGAATGCCCGTGGTCCAGAAATGCCTGCGGGACCTCGTCTCCGACTTCCCCGCAGCAGGGACCCAGGCAGGGTCCGATGGCGGCGACCAGGTCGCCTGGTTGCGAGCCGAACTCGCGGCCAAGCGCCGACACGGCGACGCCCGCAACCCCCTGCGCGGTGCCTCGCCACCCGGCATGCGCGGCGCCCACGATCCCCAGACGACGGTCGGCGATCAGCACCGGTGCGCAGTCCGCCACCCGGACGCCGATCGCCACGCCGGGATCGTCGCTGAGGATGATGTCGGCCAGTGGTGGGTCCCATGTCGTCGAATCACCGCGGCGCGCGACGGCGACGTCGGTCCCGTGCACCTGTCGAATCAACCGCAACGCTGCGCGAG
The DNA here is from genome assembly GCA_020200195.1 of Acidobacteriota bacterium. Taxonomy (GTDB): domain Bacteria; phylum Acidobacteriota; class Vicinamibacteria; order Vicinamibacterales; family 2-12-FULL-66-21; genus JAIVJE01. The sequence goes on from JAIVJE010000159.1 coordinate 4,215, forward strand.
CGACCCCCACTGCACCTGCGACCGCGTCCCACTCGCCGTCGTGATCCCGAAGCTGCAGTGCGCGAGTGGTGAACTGGTGCGAAGCGATCGATTGCAGCGGTGCGCACAGCAGCGCGGGACCGGTGCCGGCTTGCGTCCAGGTAAAACCACCGCTAGGCTGGGGGACGGACATGAATATTCTCGGCCTCGGGTTGGACACGACCGACATCCCGCGGATCGCGGACATGCTCGCTCAATACGGCGATCGTTTCTTGCGCCGGGTCTTCACCGACGGGGAGATCGCCTATTGTACGCGGCGGCGGAAGCCCGCGCCGCATCTGGCGGGCCGCTTCGCGGCCAAGGAAGCGGCAATGAAGGCGCTCGGCACAGGACACTCG
>JAIVJE010000450.1 GCA_020200195.1 Acidobacteriota bacterium
GAGAAGTACGCTGCTATCGAGAAGGCCCGCCGGAACCACTAGACTGCCGGACTTCGAGCACCTGGTCGGCGCGAACGTCGTTCAGGACCTGGATGGCACCGTCCGGCCAGCGAATCTCGAGGCGCGCGATCGTTGTCGCGCTGCCGAGGCCAAAATGCACGCCGGCGTGCACAGACGACGCATATCCTGCGGTCGTCGCGAGCTCCGCCGTCTGCTTACCTATGCGGATCTGCGCACCAATCGCATCGCGATCCGATCGACCCACGAGCTTGAGAATGATCCAGTGCGCCGCAACGCTCCGATTCTCCCAAATCTCCGCGCGATCGCCGAGCGATGTCGTGACGATGTCCACGCGGCCATCATGATTGAGGTCAGCTGCAACAGCTCCGCGGTGCGCACGGGCCACTGCAAATGCGGCCCCGACCTCCTGGGTCACGTCAACGAACCGGCCCCCGCCGGTATTTCGAAAGATCCGATTCGGCTCGAGGTACGTATGCGCCTCGAACGCCTCGATACGATCGTTCACGTGCGAGTTCGCCGTGAAGAGATCGCGCCACCCGTCGTTGTCGAGGTCGACCAGAGCGTTGCCCCAGCCGCTGTGCCTCAGCGTGGCCGCCGCGATTCCGCTGGGCTGAGTCGTGTCGCGGAATGTCCCGCCGCCGTCGTTTTGAAAAAGCGGGAAAGTTTCCCCCGCGAGTGCAGTCACGTGGATGTCCGGCCGGCCGTCGTTATCGACGTCGCGGATCTCGGTGCCCATGCTCGACACAGGTCGGCCGTGCGACGGCACCGAAACGCCAGAGAGGAGCCCGGTCTCGTCGAAGCGACGTCCTTCGATGTTACGAAAGAGAAAGTTCGGGACTGTGTCGTTGGTCACAAAGACGTCAGTCCAGCCATCGCCGTCATAATCGGCGACCCCCAGGCTCATGCCTTTTCCGACATGCGCGGCGATGCCGGTTTTCACGGACACATCCTCGAACGTGCCATGACCGCGGTTCCGGTAGAGCGTGTTCGGGAGGCCCGTGTAATGGCGCGGGTCGCAGTACACGCGCAGGCTCCGCGCCCGATCGCCGCAGAACCGCCCATCCGCGGGCGACCACTTCAGGTAATTGACGACGAACAGATCCAGCAGACCGTCCCGATCGAAATCCAGCCAGCCCGCAGCTACCGACCACACACCGCCACGGAGCCCGGCTCGGGCGGTCACGTCCTCGAACTTCCCGCTTCCGGTGTTGCGGTACAGCGTGTTTTCGCGAACTCCCGTCACCAGCAGGTCGATGTGGCCGTCGTTGTCGAAATCGGCGGCTGCAGCGCCCATGCTGTAGCCTTTTCCGGCGACGCCCGCCTCGGCTGTGACGTCGGTGAACTTCATGTCGCCGTCGTTTCGATAGAGCCTGTTCCAGAAGGAGGGGCCGGTCTTCACCAGGCCGGGCACCGATGCACCGTTCGTGAAATACAGGTCCGTGCGACCGTCACGGTTGTAGTCGAATGCAGCGAGCCCGCCTGGCATCGTCTCGATCAAGTGTTTGGCGGGCGTCGGATGGTGTTCGAGGCGGAAGGTGACGCCCGTCCGGGCAGTCACGTCGACCAGCATGATGCTCGGGGCGGATGGGATGCGCGCACCGGTCATCGTCACGGCACACAACGAGAGCGCCGCGGCAAGTGGCACGACCGCGCAGGCGTGCCCGCGCAGGCCCGCCGGCCGCCGCATCACGCGTTGGCCGTCCGCATCTGCTCTTTGAGGTAGTCCATCGTCCGCCAGCACATCGCCAGGATTGACCAGGTCGTGTTCTGGGTGCCGCCGGAGACAAACGGGCTTGCATCGGCTAGGTAGACGTTCGGCACGTCGTGCAGCCGGCAGAATCGGTCCGTCACCGACGTGCGGGGGTCGTCTCCCATCCGCGCCGTGCCGATCTCATGGATCGACCAGCCGGGAGGCAGCGGCTCCTTGACGATCTTGATGCTCTCGGCGCCTGCTGCCGTGAGCATCTCCTCGACGGTGTCGGCCATGTCCTTCGCCATCTTCATCTCGTTGTCGCGGAACGTATAGTCGAACCGCAGCACCGGAATGCCCCAGGCGTCTTTGACGTCGGGGTCAATCGTGACGCGGTCGTCCCTTCTCGGCAGCACCTCGCCGAACCCGCCAAGGCTGATCATGGCGGGGTAGTACTTCCGCACGTTTGACTTGAACGTCTTACCGTAGCCGGCAATCTCGTGGGCCATGCCGGGGTACTCGGAGCAGCCGCCTCCGCCCTGGAAGTGGTACCCGCGGATCCGGATGGCGTCCCGTGATATTGCGAAAACGCGGCACGTAAGGCGGCACGGGCCGGCCATCGTCGAGCGTCGGATCACGCGTCGGCGATATTCCGCAGCTGCACGCGCGCACTGTCAGGCCGCCTTGCCCCTCCGGTCCGCAACATCGGTGAGGCGACGGCTGACGTGAGCAGGAGCGAATCCAATCGCAAGGCCGCACCGTACCGCCAAGAGGGCGCGCCGACACCGCCGCGATTGCCGCTGCGAGGTCATGTCGATCTGTGAGGTGTCGCCTGCCCCGCGCGTGCGCAGGGCCTGACGCCGCCGTCGGCGACAACCCTTAGGACTCGTCCGGGAATAACTGCGCCATTCTGACACACTTATTCCCGGACGAAGCCTTAGAACATCGTCCTGTCCAGCGGCGGCCCGTTATCCTGGCCCGCCAGGGGAGGAACCGGCTTGAACGGAAGGGAACCCAGCGCATACTCGGAGGGCCCCAGCCGCAGACTCGAGGCGAGTAGATCCTGCCAGGAGATCGCCTGGCCGGTGTACGCCGAGTCGCGGCCCATGATCGCCATCAAGGTGGCAAGGGCCGTGTCCCTGGCGGTGTTGACCGGCCTGCCCGTGCGGATCGCCGTCACCCAGTCGACGTGCTCCTGCACGAGCGCGTTGTTGGTCGGCCCGTCGTACGTCCATACCGGCCTGCCGGCGAGATCGTAAATGACGCCGTCCAGGTTTGCCGTACCCTTCGTGCCGACCAGCGCTTCTTCCTTGATGTTCGCGCAGCCGTTGAGTTGGCGGATCGTGCTGTGCATGTGCACACCCCCGTCGAACTCATAATCGATGCTGAAGAAATCGTACTGATCGCCCGTCTGACGCCGCACACGGGCACCCATGCCGATCGCTTTCACTGGCGGCTTTCCCAGCACCCACAGCATCGCATCGAGATGGTGAATGTGCTGCTCTACGATGATGTCGCCCGACAGCCATGCCCAGTTCACCCAGTCGCGAATCATGTATTCCATGTCGGACCAGCCAGGCTGCCGGAGGCGGTACCAGAGCGCGCCCTGGTTCCGGATGGCACGTATGGAGCGGATGTCGCCGATCGCACCGTCCCGGACCCGTCTCCAGACCTCGATGCGCGGCAGCTCGCGCCGCAGTTGCGTTCCCGTCATGATGCTGAGGCCGAGGCTGGCGGCCCGCTCCGCGGTCTGCATCACGGCCGTCGCACCCGGCACGTCGACGGCGACGGGCTTTTCCATGAACAGGTGCTTGCGGGCATCCACCACGGCAGCCATGTGCAGAGGTCGAAAGTGTGGCGGCGTCGCGTGCAGGACGGCGTCGACGCCCGAGTCGAGCAGCTTCTGATAGGCATCGAAGCCCGTGAAGCAATGCGAATCCGGGATATCCTGTCCGCGGTGTTCTTTGAGCAACCGCCGCGCATCCGCCACGCGATCTGGAAAGAGGTCGGCAAGCGCCGCAATCTGCAGCGTCGGCGCGGCGTCGAGGAAATTGACAGCCGCGCCGCGGCCCCGGCCCCCGCATCCGATCAGTCCTGCCT
>JAIVJE010000160.1 GCA_020200195.1 Acidobacteriota bacterium
GCGGACGATCGTGGGAGGAATGGATCGCACAGTACAGCCGCAGCCATGAACATCCGCTGAATCGCCTGTGCCACACGCTCGGCATCCCGCTCATCGCGCTGTCGCTGCCGCTGTTCGTGGTGGCTGTGTTCGTGGACGGATTCTGGCGAATTCCCGCGGCGCTCTTTGTCGCCGGGTGGGTTCTGCAGTTTGTCGGCCATGCGGTCGAAGGGAAGCCGCCTGAATTCTTTCACGACTGGCGATTCCTGTTCGTCGGACTGCGCTGGTGGATCGCCAAGATCAGCGGCCGCGTATGACGCGTTGAACAGCCGCGCACGGTGGCGGTCACGAATCAGAGCGCGGCGGTGGCCATTCAGGCCGCGCGCAGTATGTCCAACAGATTGCAATTGATCGTCGGCGGCACGGCAAGCGTCGCATTGCTGGCCGCCGTCGCGACCGGGGCCCTTCCCGGTGAGTTGACCCTGCTCGAAACGCTCGCCGTCGTCACGTCGGCCTGGACGACGTGGCTGCTCGCGAACAACCGTGTGCTGGGCTGGTGGATTGGGCTCGTCGCCGTCGTGCTGTACGCCGTCGTGTTCTATCGGGTCCGCCTGTTTGCCGAAGTCGTGCTGCAGGGGATCTACTTTGTCACCAGCCTCCAGGCGATTTTCATCTGGCTGCGAGGCGGTGCCGATCATCATGGCCGCCCGGTGGGACGCATGCCACCAGCATGGAATGTCCTCGCCGCCGTATTCGTTGTCCTGTCGACGCTCGCCGCCTGGCGCGTACTCATCGCCGTGCGAGGCGCCGCTCCGTTCTGGGACGCCCTGACCATGATCCTCAGCCTCGTGGCCCATCTCTACCTGATGGGCCGCTACGTCGAGAGCTGGTACATCTGGATCATCGTGGATATCATCTATATCCCGCTGTTCGCCTCCCGCGGACTCTTCCTGACTGCCGGCTTGTATGCAACGTTTCTCGCGATGGCCGTGGTTGGGTTGCGCAATTTTCAACTGATCTATCTGGCGCAGCATGCCGAGGCTTCCCGAGGACCCACAAAGGTGACGTCGGAACTGCGGGGCTGGGAGTGAGCGTCCCTCTTGCTCGGAGCGCAGCGCGACCGACGGCTCGACCCTCGTCGCGCGGCGCGCGGGGATATAACTCGCGGCGAGCGCGTCAGGTATGTTCTTCGACCCGGTGTGCGTGCTCCACCAAGTGCATGTCGAGCGCCGGATCTAGCGTTGGCGAGGACAGGCGCAACGACAGCCACAGTGCAATGACCAGTACGGCGATGGCCGTCATTGCGATGGCCACCAGCAGATACCACAGCAGCGACCGGAAGGGGGCCGTCAGCTCGTTCTCGTTGAGCGACACCGCGACGAGCCACGCGAGGTTCGGATAACTCTGGCCAAGCTGCACCGGCGCGACAGCGACGACGCGGCTGGCGCCGTCAGCGTCCCGTGTCCGGAAGGTGAGTGGCCCCGCGGTATTCTGAGGTGCGGCGTCGAGTTGCTGGATCAGCCGCTCGGCGGCGAAGAACCGCGCGCCCGGACTCACCGGCTGGCGGCTGAAGACGATCGATCCGTCCCGACGCAGCATGGCCACTTCGCCGGTCTGGCCGACTTCGAGGCCGCCAACGCCCGCCAGCATTTCGCGGCTGTCGGCCGCAATCTTCATGATTCCCGCCAGTTGATCGGTGCCCGGCTCGGCGACCGGCACGGCGATTTCAAACGCATACACGCCCGCGCTATCGTCGAACCGCACGTCCCCGACGCTGACCCGGCCTCGGTTTCCTTCTGCAAACGCGTCTTTCCACCAGTCTTCGTCGGACTGCAGATAGTCGGAGGTCACGTTCGACGCGGCGACGATCCGGCCCTGGCGGTCGGTCACGAGGATTTCGCGGTAAACCGGATCCTGATGCGTCACATCAGACAGAAAGCGCGAGGCGGTGGAGCCGAGCAGGTCCCCCAAGCCCGGCGGGATCTTACGATCCTTCTGCCACAGCCGGTCGATCTCGCTCGCTCGGGCGGCGTTGAACGAAGCCTTGTTCCCCTCAGCCGCCGCGCGTCTGATCTCCGGCACCCTGGACAGCACCGAAGCGTCGACGATGCGGCGGAAGACGTAGGTGTCGACCGCCGCGGCCGTGTGCTCGGCGGTCTGCTTCAGGTGCAGCGTCTCGGATTCCCGGAGCTGGCGCTGGCCGGCGCCCATGATGAGTGCCGCGCCAATTCCCAGGACCGGAAGCGCAGCGATGAGAAGGATCGTCAGGACCCGGTAGCTGATGACCGGAAGGCGAGGTGCCATGGCTCCCTCCTACGAGGAACGCACGGACGGACGTACGCGCCCAATCTCAGTCTTCGACGCGGGCTTGTCAAGCGCTATCGTTGTGACCCTGTTGAGCTAAATGTTCGATCTTTGAGCGATGGCTACCCGCCAGCCTGCCATGCCTTGATCGCGTCGAGCGGGTAGATGAGCATGATGATGTTCAGCAGCAGGTTATCCCGGATCCAGTAGCCGACGAACGCTTCCATCACCCAGGACGAGCACGACCGTTGCCCAGACTGGCAGACGCGCCGCCAGAAAGAATCCCGCTATCATCGCGGCGACGTCACACACCGAATTCAGGACGCTGTCCCCGTAGTAATCCAGAGAGATGGTGACCGCGCGATAGCGATTGATTACGAAGTCGGTGTTCTCGAAGATCTCCCAGGACGTCTCCAGCAACGTCGCGGCGACCAGCCGCAGGCCGATCGGCCACCGCCGGCCGATGAGCCACGTCAGTCCGTAAAACCCGAACCCGTGAATGATGTGCGAGAACGTGTCACCAGTCGGAGATGTGCTGAGAGTTCTCGGAACTGAGCGGCACCCCGTGCCACAGCTTGACGTAGCCGCACTTGCAGATGAGGGGGTGTCCCATCAAGTACAACGTCAGCGCCGCGAAGGCCACGATCGCAACAGTGGCGAGCCAGTACTTGGCGTTCGAACCCGTCGCGTGAGCGGTGACGGTCGGCATCGGACGGGAGGATGTCACAGATCGAGGCCGTATGGCTCTCGGCATCTGACTGTTTATAATGTCCAGGATGACGAACACTACAGCTCCCGATCGGACTGAGGCGGCGAAGTATTACTTCACGTATATCGACCAGGTGCCGGGCGGGGACATTTGCGAGATCCTTCGAGCGCAGCTCCCCGAGACCGTCACGCTGCTGACCGGCATCTCAGAAGAACAATCACGGCATCGATATGCGCCGGAGAAATGGAGCATCCGCCAGGTGGTCAGCCATCTGAACGATACGGAGCGCCTGTTCGTCTTTCGAGCGCTCTGGTTCGCGCGCGGGTTCGACAGCCCGCTCCCCAGCTTCGATCAGAACATTGCGATAGCGACCGCGGGAGCCGAGGATATCCCTTGGCGCAGCCACGTGGAAGAGTTCCGGGCCGTTCGCTCGGCGACGGTGGCGTTCTTCGAGCATCTGCCGGCGGACGCGTGGAGCCGGCACGGCATCGCCAGCGACAATCCGTTTACGGTGCGGGCGCTGGCATATATTTCTGCCGGCCACGTCGCCCACCACCTGAAGATTCTGCGGGAGAGGTATCTCTAGGAGTCGAGGCCACCGGCCATGTCGCGGCTCATTGCCGCAGGATGGGCGAAAAACTGGTCCGCGGATCGGCGGATGAGCCCCTGAAAGAAGATCGAGCCGCTCGCGTCACGCGTGCCGTAGCAGGTTCCCTGTGCCGCCGGTCAAAGGCAACGAGCGCGATCCGGAGATCGACGTCGGGCGTCAACGTGTTGATGTGTGAGATGGTCAACACGACCGACTCCGTCTTCCCG
>JAIVJE010000161.1 GCA_020200195.1 Acidobacteriota bacterium
CTCCCGGCCGCGGCAGTTTCCGGCGGGCGTCGGAAACACTTCCGGGCACGTCGGGCGGCACCTGAACGATCACATTCAGGGGTCTGTGATCGGATACCTGCCGCAACTGTACGGGCACCGCACGTATAACGACGATGGGTATACGTTCGGGGTGATGGTGCCGAGGTTCACGAATACCTATCAGAAGGCGAAGGGGTTCCTCCGCGGCTGGGAAGGGCGGTCAGGCAGCGGCAAGGGGATTGACGGTCAGATCGCGGGGTTCGGCCGGGGACTGAAGGATACGATCCGTGATCGGTACCAAGCCCGCATCTCGCTCCTCGGCTTTGGCGCGAAGCTGGATAATCCGAAGACGTTCGTCGAGCTGGATCCTGACGGTCGCAAGGATCAGTACGGAATGCCGCTCGCGCGGATTCACTCCGCCTATCACGAGAACGATCTGAAGGTCTTCGCTGACATCAAAGAGAAGTTCACCTACATTCTCGAGCAGGCGGGGGCCGAGAGCATCCGGCCGTCCAGCGCGCCGGCGATGCCCGGCACCAGCGAGCACGAGGTGGGAACCTGCCGGATGACGGCTGACGCGCGCGAGGGCGTGTGCGATGCGCACGGCCAGACGCACGACGTGGCGAACCTGTTCATCGCCGACGGCAGTGTCTTCACACAACAAACCGACAAGAGTCCGACGCTGACGATCATGGCGCTCGCGCTGCGCCAGGCGGACTTCATTGCCGATTCGGTGAAGCGGCGGTCCTGGTGACGGGGATCCGCGCGCTCGGACGGACGCGGCGGGACTTTCTCGGGCAGACTGGACGCGCGGGCGCGCTGGGACTGTTCGCCGGGTTCCCGACCGGCTGGCTGCACGCTGCCGCTCCTGCACGGTTGCGGATTGGGTACCAGATATTCGGGTGGGGACGGTACTTTCCGTCCGCATGGTGGAAGGGAGCAGCGGCGGTCGGGGCCCTCGGTTTTCGCGGCATCGAGGGGGAGTACACGATCGCGGAGCTCTACGAGGGACGCGAGAGTGAATTCGAAGAGGGCATGCGGCGGTGCGGCACGCGTCTCGCGGCGCTGTACAGCACCAGCGACCTCGAGCGCCCCCGCGAACGGCACGAGAACATGCGGAAGAACCTGCAGGCCGCGGCGTTCTGCAAGCGCATGGGCTCACGCATGGTCGTGCTCGGCGGCACGGAAGCCAAGGGCAAGGAGCCGGCGTTGTTCGAGATGTACGCCCGCGAGGCCACCGCAATCGGGAAGCGCATGCTCGAGACGAAGGACTACGCCCGGCCGTCGGTGCCGGGAGCGCGCGGCGCGTTCCTTCCGCTCGGGCAGGGCCAGGTGGACTTTCCAGCGCTCATACGCATCCTGACTGCGGCCGGTTTCGACGGGTGGCTGGACGTCGAGCTCGACGGCGGGCGCGGCATCGATCCGGCCGAAGTGGCGCGCGCTGCACGCGACTATGTGGTCAATACCTTGAAGCTCACGCTGGACAGCGATCCCACGACAGCAGGAGCGGGGCCGCGGCCATGACGCATCCGACCTCTTCCCGAGCGCTGATGTGGGCCGGCTTCATCGGCATTTTCATCTGGGGCAGTATCGCCGGTCTGCTCGGCGCGCTGTTACCGAGCCTGCGGGAGCGGGCCGGGATTTCGCTGAGCGACTCGGGCTGGATGTTCGTCGCGTTGTCGAGCGGCCTCGTGGCGTCGAGCCTGATTGCCGGCTATTTGCTCGACCGCCTCGGCAAGAAAGTCGTCTTGTGCACGGCGATCGCGCTCGTGATTGTCGCGCTCGTGCTCTTCGAGTTCCTGACGTCGCTTCCGGCGATGATTGCGCTCGCCTTCATGCTGGGCGCTGGCGGCAGCGCAGTCGTCACGGGCGGGCATGCGCTCATTTCCGATCTGAACCCGGACCATCGCGCCGCTTCGCTCAACCTCCTGGACGTGTTCTTCGGCGTAGGCGCGTTCGTGACGCCCTTCGCCATCGTCCCGATGCAGCAGCGGGGCGGGACCGCGGCGGTCCTGTTCACGCTCGCGGCGCTCGCCGGCGTGGGGCTGCTGTTCCTCCTGATGGTGCGCTTCCCGCGCAGCGCCGGGTCGCGGGCGGTCTCGCTGACCGACGCGCTGGCGGTCGCGCGATCGCCGCTGTTTCTACTGCCGGCCTTGCTGGTGTTCCTTTACGTGGGGACGGAACAGTCCGTGTGGGACTGGCAGGTGACGCATTTCATGCGCCGGCTGTCGATGGACAACGTGTCGGCGGCGCGGGTCCTTTCGATCTTTCCGATTGCGATCATGATCGGCCGGCTCATCAACAACCGCCTGCTGATGCGGATCTCGCCGTTCCCGGTGCTGATGGCGAGCACGGCGGGCGCGACCGTCTGTTTCGTCGTGGCCATGATCGCGACGACGGCGCCGGTGGCCGCGGGCGCGCTGCTGGCCGCTGGGCTGCTGATGGCCAGCATCTTCCCCACGGCGCTCGGGATCGTCAGCGGCCGCTTCCCGCAGGCGTCGGGGACCGCGATGGGTCTTGCGATCGCCTGCGGCTGGCTGGGGTCCATGGCGATTTCACCCGCGTTCGGATTCGTGGCGCAGAACAGCGATTTCGGCCGAGGGTATTTCGTCATCGTCGCGGCGTCGGCGGCGATGGCGTTGACGGCGGCGGGGCTGCTCCGGCAGGGCCGTCGCATGGCAGTGACGCGGCCGCCGGCAGTGGCTGCCGGACGCCAACGGTTGGGGGACGAGCGGGCGCGATGAGTGTCAAGGACGTGAGTCGCATTAATCCGAATGAGTCGCAAGCGGTTGACACAAGGAGAAACAGACATGTTCGCAAAGGTCGTAGCGAAGGCCATTGGCTGTCTGGGGTTGGCGCTCGCGCTGGCGCCGGCGGCTGTGTGGGCACAGACGGACACCGCGTCCATCGTCGGGACGGTGAGGGACTCGTCGGGCGCCGTGATGCCCGGGGTGACGGTGACGGCAACTCAAACAGGCACCGCCGTCGCGCTGCCGGCCGTCACGAACAGCAGCGGCCAGTTCGTATTTCCCAACCTGCGGATCGGCACGTATACGGTGTCGGCCGAGCTGCAGGGCTTCAAACGCGCGCTGCAGGAAGCCGTAGAGCTGAACGTGCAGGACCGCGCAGAGATCAACTTCACCCTCGAAGTCGGCACGATGGCCGAGGAAGTCATCGTGAAGGGGGAAAGCCCGCTCCTGCAGACGCAGACCGCGAACATCGGGTACAAGGTCGACGAGCGGCAGCTTCGGGATCTGCCGCTGCTCGGCCGCCGCTATGCCGAGCTCGCGTTTCTGGCGCCGGGCGTTGTCACGGCCCCGGGCGGGATCACGAGCCGCGGCGAGGACACGTTCTTCAACTCGAACGGCAACTACGCGACGTGGAACAACTTCATGCTCGACGGCGCTGACAATAACTCGGGCTCGACGAATCTGCAGGAGCGCAGCCTGCAGGTCGTCCAGCCGCCGGTCGATGCGCTGCAGGAGTTCAAGGTGCAGACCCGCACCTACTCGGCCGAGTTCGGCAAGGCGGCCGGCGCGGTCATCAACGCATCGATCAAGCAGGGGTCGAACAAGTTCCGCGGCAGCGCGTTCGAGTTCTTCCGGGACGAGGCGTTCAACGCGAACCAGTGGGAGAACGTCCGCGCGTTGCAGCCGAAAGGCAAGTTCAACCAGCACATCCTGGGCGGCACGCTGGGCGGGCCGATCGCCAGGGGCCGCACATTCTTCTTCGGCGACTATCAGGCAACCCGGACCGAGCAGGCGCAGACCAATCTATCCACGGTGCCGAGCGCGTTGATGCGGCAGGGAAACCTTATCGAGTTGACCCGTTCGCTGACGAGCTCTCCGTTCATCCCGGCCGGGTGCGTCGATGTCGCGAACAAGATCATCAACCCGTCCTGTTTCGATCCGGTGGCCATCGCCATTCTCAACTATTACCCGCAGCCGAACATCGCGTCGGAACTGGCGAAAGCGGGACAGCCCGGATCGTTCGGTAACGCGAACTATTTTTCGGCGGGCATCCTCAACAGCGACATCGACCAGTTCGATGTGCGCGTGGACCACAGCTTCGGCACGGGCCGTGACCAGCTCTTTGCCCGCTACAGCTATATGAACACGGATCGGCGCGAACCCACGTCGCTGGACGATCCTGTGGCGTCGGGCAACTTCGGCAGCAACATCCTGAACATCGGCCAGAACGGCGTGGTCGGCTGGTCGCGCGTGTTCGGGCAGTCTGTGGTCAGCGATTTCCGCGCCGCGTGGAATCGCATCGCCTCGGACGTCTTCCACCCGGCGTTCGGCGTGGACGCCAATTCGGCCGTCGGCCTGCGCGGCCTGCCAACGGACGCGCGGCACAGCGGCGGCCTTCCGCACACCAACATCGGGAGCGTCTCGCGCATCGGCGGGCCGTTCTTCCGGCCGCAGTTTCAGACGTCGCAGGTGTATCAGTTCGCCGAGAACGTCACCTGGACCAGGGCGAACCATAACTTCAAGTTCGGTTTCGAGAAGCGCCGGGACATCGTCGATTACCTGGACCTCCGGGCGCTCAATGGCCTGCTGAGCTTTTCGGACAATCGCTACACCAACTCGGGTTACGGCGACTTCCTGCTGGGGCTAGCGGCGAGCCAGGGGTTGAGCCTGTATCACGAGGCCAACCTGTACAGCGACGGGTGGCAGGGTTACGCGCAGGATTCGTGGCGCCTCACGCCGGATCTGACGATCGACTACGGCGTCCGGTACGAATACTTCACGCCGACCCAGGCGCGCGACAACAAGCTCACGAACATCGATCCGGCCACGGGCGAGATCCTGACGGCGAAGGATTCCGGCAGCATCTACGAGCGGACGCTGATCCAGCCCGATCGCGACGACTGGGCGCCGCGCGTGGGGGTGGCCTACACGTTGACGCCGAAACTGGTGCTGCGGGGCGGGTACGGGATTTTCTACCAACAGCAGGATCGATACGGCAGCGAAAGCCAGCTCGCGTTG
>JAIVJE010000162.1 GCA_020200195.1 Acidobacteriota bacterium
GCGTCACGGAGGCTGACCTGCTCGATGCGATCGATCGGCCCCGCCGATTCGAGGATCAACGCGAGCGCCTCGTCGAGCGAAATCGTCTCGCGGATCGGCCGCATCGTCGTCATCGTTGGAGCTCCCGTACGACGTGACGGATCTCGGGCGCGATGAGCGTGCTCATCGCCAGCCGCACAGCGTGCTCGGATCCAGGGAGGCAGAACACGGCGGTCTTGCCGATTGTGCCGGCGCATGCACGACTGAGCATGGCCGCCGCGCCGATTTCCCTATAACTGAGCGCTCGGAACAGCTCACCGAAGCCGTCCAGACGTTTCTCGAGCAGGCCGGCGATGGCTTCGTAGGTGCTGTCGCGGGACGTGATGCCGGTTCCCCCGGTCGTCACGATCACCTGGACCCCCCCGGCCTGGAGCGCGACGACGTCACGGACCGCGTCCGGATCGTCCGGGACGATCTGGCGTCCGGTAACCTCGTGGCCGGCGTCCGTCAGCGCCTCGACGATGGCGTCGCCGCTGGTGTCGGTCGCTTCGAGCCGTGTGTCGCTGATGGTGAGAACGAAACAGCGCACCTGCGCGGGTGCCTCCTCGCGGTGTTCGACGATGCTCACAGCGCGATTATATGCTCCCATACGGCTGGCGCCTGGGTACTCACGGGACGCGGATGTGCACAGATCGGGACGGATTGGCGGCAGGGTGGAGTCGTGCGCAACGCGCGCGGCACGGCCCGGCGCTGCCGCCAGACGACAGCCGCTTTCTCGGTCAATCACGGCACAGCACAAATCTGTTGTCATCCGCGTTGATCCGCGTCCCGTTGATAAAACGTGCCGACTGTAGCGTTTGATAAGATCCGCGCATGAGGGCTCCGTACCCGATCCTGCACGTCAGTCTGCTCGCGGCCGTAGTGTCGGCGTCTCTGATCGCTCAGGCACCGTCGCGCGATCAGGCAGCGGCAGACAAGTGGGTGCAGGCGACGATCAGGAAGATGTCGCTCGACCAGAAAGTCGGGCAGATGATTGTCTCGTCGTTCCAGTCGAATTTCATCAGCACAGACTCGAAGACGTTCGACGAGATGGCCAAAGCCGTGCACGACTACCACGTGGGCGGGTTTCACGTCTTTGGCGCGTCGGAGCTGGCGCCGTCCGTGCTGCTGAATCCGACGTACGGGACGGTCACGCTGGGTCAGCCGCTCGAGGCGGCGTCGATCATCAACCGGCTGCAGGCCATCGCTGCGGTTCCGTTGCTCAACACGGCAGATTTCGAGGCAGGCGTCGGCTTCCGCATCATGGGGGCGACCGCGTTTCCCCGCGCGATGGCGTTCGGCGCCGCGCGTGACGAGAAGCTCGCGTTCGAGGCGGGGCGCGTCACTGGCGAAGAAACGCGGGCGCTCGGCATCCACGTGAACTTTGCACCCGTCGTGGACGTCAACAACAACCCACGCAACCCCGTGATCAATACGAGATCCTTCGGCGAGGATCCCGTGCAGGTCGGCCGCATCGCCTCCGCGTACATCCGCGGTCTCCGGGCTGCCGGCGTGATGGCGACACTCAAGCACTTCCCCGGGCACGGTGATACCGACGTCGATTCGCACCTCGGGCTACCCGTGATCCGGCATCCACGCGCGCGGCTCGACACCATCGAGCTGCCGCCGTTCAAGGCCGGGATCGCGGCTGGTGCTGATGCCGTGATGACGGGGCACATCGAGATGCCCGCGCTCGATCAGACGCCGAATACACCCACGACGCTGAGCGGGCCGATCGTCACCGGGCTGCTGCGCAAGGAGCTCGGCTTCGCCGGCCTCATCTACACGGACTCGATGGGCATGCAGGGCGTGACCGCGATGTATGGGCCCGGGGAAGCGGCTGTGCGCGCCGTCAAGGCTGGCAACGATGTCGTTCTCCACTCACCAGACGACGGGGCAGCATTTGCCGGCATCAGGGACGCGGTGAAGGCAGGCGAAATACCGCAGGCGCAAATCGACGCCTCCGTCGAGCGGATCCTCCGCGCAAAGACTCGCGCGGGACTGCACCGCACGAAGACGATCAATCTCGACGCGGTGTCGAACATCGTCGGGACCCGCGCGAATCAGGCGGTCGCCGACCAGGTCAGCCAGCGGTCGATCACGTTGATCAAGGACGATCGGAACCAGGTCCCGTTGAGGATCGCGAAGGATGCGCAGGTTCTCTATCTGTCGATACTGGATTACCCGACGGGATGGCGAATTGCGGCCCCGAGCCGGACGTTCCAACCCGAGCTGCGACAGCGTTGGCCGAACGTCACGGCGATCGAGATCTCGGACCGGACGACGGCGTCGGAGCTGGAGCTGGTGCGGGTGATGGCGCCGCGGTTCGATGCGATAGTGGCGTCTGTCTTCGTGCGGACTGCGTCGTTCAGCGGCCGGATGGATCTCGCGCCGGGCGCGCAGCGACTGCTCGGCGACATCACGCGGCAGACCGCGAGCTCGAAGAAGCCGTTCATCACGACCTTTTTCGGCAACCCGTATGTGGCCACGTTCATGCCGGATCTGCCGGCGGTGTTGCTGACGTACGATTTCTACGATCGCGCGGAGGCGTCGGCGGTGCGAGCGATTGCGGGCGAAGCGGCGATCGGGGGCGTGCTGCCGATTGCGATGCCGGGAATGTTCAAAGTGGGGTTCGGCCTGACGCGCGCGGCCGGCGGCAGCTCGACCGGCCACTGATCCTGCATGCTATAATCACCGTTTCGCCGCGCCCTTAGCTCAGTTGGATAGAGCGTCTGGCTACGAACCAGGAGGTCGCAAGTTCGAGTCTTGCAGGGCGCGCCAACCTTCCTTCGGAAAACCAATCACGTTCGTTCGCCGATGCCGTGACGTCACATGGGCCAGGCTAGCTGACGTCAGTGGCACGCTCCGGCAACCCGTCACATCCTCCCGCGTTCATCACGCCCATGGCGGCCCAGGTCGTCCAGCGGCTGCCTGAGGGCGACGAGTGGATGTACGAGGTCAAGTTCGACGGCTACCGTGCCCTGCTGCTGAAGCACGGCAGCAGCGTCCAGCTTCGATCGAGAAACAACAAAGACCTGACGCGCATGTATCCCGGCGTACGCGCGGCCGGTTTGCGGCTTCGTGCGGAGACGGCGGTTATCGATGGAGAGCTCGTCGCCGTCGATGTACAGGGGCACCCGTCTTTTCAAGCGCTGCAACACCGATCTGCTCACCCGGGTCACACGATTCTGTTCTATGCCTTCGATCTCTTGAATCTCTCCGGAAAAGACCTGACGGGGCAACCACTCGAGCAGCGTCGCGCGCACCTGCCGAACGTCCTCGGTGACTCTGGTGTGCTGCTCTCAGAGGAGCTGCACGGTACGGTTCGCCGGAAAGGTCAGGGCCGGGTTCACGCCACACGTTCGGAGAGAGGTCTTCGCCGAACTGAAACCCTTTCTTGCCGCTCGCTGCCCATTCGCGGATCTCCCGAACAGTAAGACCTCCCACTGGGGCGGTGGCGTGACGGCCGAGCAGATGTCCGAGATGCAGTGGGTGAAGCCGGAACTCGTCGCCCAGATACGATTCGTCGAGTGGACCGAAGACGATCACCTCCGTCATGCGGCGTTTCTCGGGCTTCGGGCGGACAAGAACCCGAAGGACGTGAACCGCGAAAGCTGATCATTTCGCTTGACACATGTAGTCAAGTAATCTATTAAATAGTTGACTATGGCCGTTGGCACGCACCGCGAGTTCAAGGACCGGCTCTACAGGCAATTTGCTCGAATCGGCAAGGCACTTTCCAGCCCCCACCGGCTCGAAATCCTGGAGCTGCTCGCCCAGGGGGCGCGCACCGTCGACTCGCTGGCCACCGAGATAGGACTGTCGCTGGCCAATACCTCGCAACATCTCCAGGCGCTTCGACAAGCAGCCCTGGTCGACAGTCGGAAGGAGGGGTTGTTCGTCTCCTATCGCCTGTCGGACCCCACCGTCTTCGACTTGTGCACGGCGATCCGAACCGTTGCCGAGCGTCAGCTCGCGGACCTGGAACGTCTGGTGCGGGAGCATTTCGGAGATCGATCGGACGCAGAGCCGGTGGAAATGGACGAGCTCTTGAAACGTGCTCGGTCGAATGACGTCGTCGTGCTGGATACGCGCCCCCCGAGCGAGTACGCCGCCGGCCACATTGCCGGCGCGCTGTCCGTGCCGGTCGGCGATCTGCAGCGCCGGCTGCGGGAGCTTCCCAAAGGGAAGGACTACGTCGCGTACTGCCGGGGGCCCTACTGCGTATACGCCGATCGCGCCGTCGAGATCCTGCGATCGCATGGACGACGAGCGCGCCGACTGCGCGAAGGATTTCCGGATTGGCGGGCGGCCGGCCTGCCCGTGGAAACAGGTGGCAGTTCTGGAGCCAGAGGGCTCTAACGCGTGAGGATGTCCATAACCAATGGCGGTGGGACGGTTCGTCTGGGTCTCCGCGAGAACGCTGCGCAATTCGCCCTGCTCGTGATCGTCAATGCCTTTGTTGGCGCGATGGTCGGCATGGAACGCAGCATCCTCCCGGCGATCGCCGAGCAGGACTTTCATCTCGTCGCTCGCACGGCGGTGCTGTCGTTCATCGTCGTGTTCGGCGTGACCAAGGCGCTGACCAACTACGCCGCGGGCCGACTTGCGGATCGGGTTGGAAGGA
Organism: Acidobacteriota bacterium; assembly: GCA_020200195.1. Lineage (GTDB taxonomy): Bacteria > Acidobacteriota > Vicinamibacteria > Vicinamibacterales > 2-12-FULL-66-21 > JAIVJE01. Next base: position 4,646 of record JAIVJE010000162.1, read on the forward strand.
AGCAGGTGCTCGTTGCGGGCTGGGCCGTCGCTATACCGGTGCCCTTCGTCTTGATGTGGGCACCGAGCTGGAACTGGATTCTCGTGGCGAACGCCCTGTTGGGAATCAGTCAGGGCCTCACGTGGTCGACCGCCGTGATCATGAAGATTGATCTCGTCGGCAACGACCGTCGCGGCCTGGCCATGGGTCTGAACGAATTCGCCGGTTATGTGGCCGTCGCCGGAGCCGCACTCCTCACCGGCTGGATCGCAGCTCGACAGGGACTGCGCCCCGATCCGTTCTATCTGGGAATCGTGTTCGTCGTCGTGGGCCTTGTTCTTTCCACCCTCGTGCGGGACACGACGCCGCATGCGGAGCTCGAATCGAGTGGCCGCGGTCGTGACGATTCCACGCTCACCCAGGGTGAGGTGGCGTGGCGGACGACATTCGGGGATCGCAACCTGTCAGCCGCTAGTCAGGCAGGTTTTGTCAATAACTTGAACGACGGCATGGCGTGGGGTCTGTTTCCCCTGTTCTTTGCCGGCGCGGGGATGACTTTCGGCGAGATTGGCGCGCTCGTCGCCATCTACCCTGCCACTTGGGGCGTCATCCAGCTAGCGACGGGCGCGCTGTCTGATCGCATCGGTCGGAAGTGGCTCATCACGACCGGGATGTGGATTCAATCCGCTGGCATCGGTGTGGTGAGCATGTCCAAGGGGTTTGTCGCTTTTGCGCTAGGCGCGGGCCTCCTCGGTGTCGGGACCGCGATGGTGTATCCGACCCTTCTTGCCGCCATTGGAGATGTCGCGCATCCACGCTGGCGGGCGTCATCCGTCGGCGTCTACCGGTTCTGGCGCGATCTTGGTTACGCGGCTGGAGCTCTGCTGGCTGGCATCAGCGCGGACCTATTCGGCCTGGCCGCAGCTATGCAGATTGTTGCCGCTCTCACGTTCGTCTCCGGTCTTGTGGTTGCCTCACGCATGCACGAGACGTTACAGCACCCCGTGTCATCAGGACCCAGTGGTAATAAGGAGGACAGGATGAAACGCGTACGCACCCAGTTGAATATAGGATGTTAGGCAGAGGAGGTGTGCGATGGCTTTGAACATTGGTGATCAGGCGCCGGATTTCGAGGCAGAGACTACAGAGGGCCACATTCGCTTCCACGATTGGCTTGGCGACTCGTGGGCGGTGCTGTTCTCACACCCCAAAGATTTTACGCCTGTTTGCACGACGGAACTGGGCTACATGGCAAAGCTCAAGCCCGAGTTCGACAAGCGGAACACGAAAATCATCGGACTCAGCGTCGACCCGGTCGACAACCACAAGCGATGGTCGAACGACATCAAGGAGACTCAAGGTCATGCGCCGAACTATCCGATGATCGGCGATACCGACCTCACAGTGTCCAAGCTCTGGGGCATGCTCCCGGCGACGCTCCAGGGCTCGTGTGATGGCAGAACCCCGGCAGACAATCAGACGGTGCGCAACGTCTTTGTCATCGGTCCCGACAAGAAAATCAAGCTCATCATCGTGTATCCGATGACGACCGGGCGTAATTTTGATGAGGTGCTGCGCGTCATCGATTCCCTGCAGCTGACGGCGAAGCACAAAGTCGCGACGCCGGTCAATTGGAAGCAGGGTGAGGATGTGATCATTGCGGGCTCCGTCTCTGACGAAGAGGCAAAGGCGACATATCCGCAAGGCTGGAAGGCTCCCAGGCCGTATATCCGGATCGTCCCGCAACCCAGGTCATAGACGCCGTCGCGGGAAACGGCAGTAGCGCTGACGTGCATCACGACATGGGTTGTATGTCGTAGGAGCCACTGTGTGACTCCATGCTGTTCCGGATTCGGCGACGTCGCTGAAGGGCAGTTCAACGAACAGAAGGCCCGCAGCGAGTTGACCCGCTATCGCGATGCCGGTCCCGGATCGACAACGCGTCTGCTTCGTGACCTGCTCGCTGAGACATCTCCGGTCGATGGACTCCTGATCCTGGATATCGGTTCGGGTATTGGCGCGTTGGCCTTCGAGCTGCTTGAACACGGGGCCGGTCGCGCGATTGCGGTCGATGCATCGTCCGCGTACCTCGCGGCCGCGGCCGAGGAAGCGGAGCGTCGCGGTCACACTGGCGGCATCCAGTTCGTGCGGGGCGATTTTCTTGATGTCGCCGGCCAGCTTCCAGCTACCCCGGTTGTTACCCTGGATCGCGTGATCTGCTGCTATCCGTGGTACGCCCGGCTCCTCGAGGAATCGCTCCGACATGCCGAGCGATGCTTTGCCTTCTCATATCCACGTGACGTGTGGTACGTGCGC
>JAIVJE010000451.1 GCA_020200195.1 Acidobacteriota bacterium
GACTAGGAGGACTGCTTCGGCGTGTACCGCGTCGCGACATACGAATCGACGAGATCTTTGAACGCCAGCGCCAGCTCTTCGTAGGTGCCCTTGAGCGTCGTGTGGTGCTGCCCGTCGATGTACACCGGGCAGTGCGGGACCTCGCCTGTTCCCGGAAGGCTGATGCCAATGCTCGCGGCCTTCGATTCTCCGGGTCCGTTCACGACGCAGCCCATCACTGCCAGCGTCATCGTTTCGACCCCTTCGTACTGGGTCTTCCATACTGGCATCCGCTCGCGGATGTAGTCCTGGGTGCGTTCGGCCAGTTCCTGAAATGTGCTGCTCGTCGTCCGGCCGCACCCGGGACATGCGGTCACGCTGGGCGAGAAGGACCGGAGCCCGAGCGCCTGGAGCAACTCGCACGCGGCGTACACTTCCTCGCGCCGATCCCCGCCTGGTTTTGGCGTCAGCGAAACGCGAATCGTATCGCCGATGCCCTCATTCAGCAGCACACCCATCGACGCCGCGGACCAGATCAGACCCTTGGCGCCCATACCGGCCTCGGTGAGACCGAGATGCAGCGGTTGCTCGGTCTTCTGCGCCAGCTCGCGATACACCCCGATCAAGTCGCGAGGTCGTGACGTCTTGCACGAAATGATGATCTGGTCGCGACGAAGGCCCCCCTCGAGCGCGAGGTCGGTCGACTGGAGCGCTGAGAGGATCATGCACTCGTTGATGATCTCCTCGGACGTCCGGCCAAGGCTGCGGTCGGTGTTTTCCTGCATTTTCCCGACGACCAGCTCCTGATTGAGCGATCCGCCGTTCACGCCGATGCGCACCGGCTTGCCGTGATCCCGAGCGACCTTGCAGATCGTGGAGAACTGTTCGTCCCGCCGCCTGCCGGTACCGACGTTCCCGGGGTTGATCCGGTATTTGTCGAGGGCCTGCGCGCAGTCGGGAAATCGGGTCAGCAACAGGTGCCCGTTGTAGTGAAAGTCGCCGATGAGCGGCGCGTTCACTCCCGCATCGAGCATCCTGCGTTTGATTTCGGGAACGGCCGCCGCGGCCTCCGGGATATTCACCGTCACGCGAACCATCTCCGAGCCGGCCTCGGCGAGCGCGATGCACTGCGCGGCTGTCGCGGCGGCGTCCGCGGTGTTCGTCATGGTCATCGACTGCACCACGATGGGCGCGCCGCCGCCCACTTGGACGGAGCCGACCCGCACTCCGACGGTTCGATGCAGTTTCAGGACAGCCATGGAATGATCCGATAATACCACCCCAGCCGGGCGTATCGGCTGAGGTCGGTGCGGGCGTTCTTCTTGCATCGCATCTGGTGAAGGCCACGCGACTCAGCCGCTGAAGGCTGTTATCAATACTTAGAGGTGCGTGACGTGAACGAGGTGAGAACGATGAACCTACAACGATTCCTGAGGGCTGTCCTGGCCGCAACCGTCCTGATGGCCGCGACACCGGCCGCGGCGCAAAGCACCGTCACGAGCGCCGACATCCAGCGCCTCCAGGACCAGATTTACCAGACGGGGAGCGACATCTCGCGCATGCGTTCCGGCGATTCGACGACCGCAACCCAGTTGGAAGGGGAGCTCGACGAACTGCGCGAAGAGGTGATCTACCTCAAGGTGAAGATGCGGAAAAACGGCACCGTCACGCGCACCGAGTATGCCGACGTGCGCGACCGGCTGCAGGAACTCCGCTCTCGCGCGCGAGTCGACTCGCGCGGCTCGCGTGATCCCTATGACAGGGGCGGCGTTGCCGGTGGTGTCGGCGGCGGTACCTCGGGCGGCGTCTACGGTGGCACGAGCGGTGGCGTGTCCGGCGGCGTGGCTGGCGAGGATCGGAACCGCACGAGGGGGAACCGCAGTTCGATCCCCGAGGGGCAGGAGATTGATGTCCGGCTGCAAACGCAGCTCAGCTCCGACACCGCGCAGGTCGAAGATCGGTTTGAGGCCACGACGGTCGTTGACCTCTACAGCGGTAACAATGTCCTGATTCCTGAGGGCTCCGTCCTTCGCGGCGTCATCAGCTCGGTCGACAAGGCCAGCCGGACGGACCGAAAAGGCGCGATCACGGTGGCCTTCGACCAGATAACGATCCGAGGCCGCACCCACCCGATGCGCGGGACGGTGACGCAGGCGCTCGAAAGCGAAGGCATCAAAGGCGAAGCCGCACGCGTCGGCGCCGGGTCGGCTGTCGGCGCGATCATCGGCGGCATTCTGGGCGGCGTCAAAGGGGCGCTGCTGGGTGTCCTGATCGGCGGCGGCGGAACGATCGCGGCGACCGAGGGCAAGGACGTGACGCTGCCGGCCGGCACCGTGCTGCGCGTCCGCCTCGACACGCCGCCTAATATTCGGTAGCTCTCAGCTGAGGGCCTTAAATGCCCTCGCCGCAGCGGTGAGCGTGCGGTCGACGTCACGGTCGGTGTGCGCGCCAGAGAGAAACCACGCTTCAAACTGTGACGGCGGCAGGTAAATGCCCTGCGCCAGCATGGATCGAAAGAGCGCGCCGTACTGAGAGGTGTCCGCAGTCGACGCCGTTTCGTAGTCCCGGACAGCATGCGTGGTGAAGAACGGGGTCAGCAGCGAACCAAACGCATTGACCTGCAGCGCTACACCCGCGTGGCGCGCGGCGTCGGCGAGACCAGCCGCCAGCCGTCCGCCGAGCCGTGCGAGATGGCGGTAAAGGCGCGGGGACAGCGCCTCCAGGCTCCACAGGCCGGCCGTCATGGCCAGCGGGTTGCCGGACAGCGTTCCAGCCTGGTAAACCGGGCCTGACGGCGCGACGAGGTTCATCAGGTCCGTGCGTCCACCGTATGCGCCTACGGGCAGGCCGCCGCCGATAATCTTTCCGAGACACGTCAGGTCCGGCCGGACGTTCCAGACCTGCTGCGCGCCACCCGCCGCGGCACGGAACCCTGAAATCACCTCGTCGAACACCAACAGGACACCCTCGCGGTCGCATAGCGTGCGAAGCCCGGCAAGAAAACCCGGTCGCGGCGGAACCAGCCCCATGTTTCCCGCGATCGGCTCGACAAAGACGGCCGCTACCGTACCGCGATGCTGATCGAGCACGTGCTCGACGGACGCGAGGTCGTTGTAGCGTGCGACCAGCGTGTGTGCCGCGACAGCGGCCGGTACCCCCGGGCTGTTGGGGATTCCCAGCGTCATCGCGCCGGATCCAGCCCGGACAAGGAACGCGTCGGCATGACCGTGATAACAGCCCTCGAACTTGATGAGCGCATCGCGCCCCGTCGCCGCGCGTGCCACACGCGCGGCGCTCATCGCCGCCTCGGTGCCGGAACTGACAAACCGCACGCGCTCCATCGACGGCATCAACGTCGCGACACGCCGCGCCAGCCGGGTCTCGAGCTCCGTCGGCGCGCCGAAGCTCGTGCCCCTCGCCGCCGCTGCAGACAGGGCCTTCAGCAGACCCCGCGGAGCGTGCCCATGGATCAGCGGTCCCCACGACATCACGTAATCGATGTACGTATGACCGTCAGCGTCCACGAGATGCGCGCCGCGCCCGCGCTCGACGAACACGGGCATCGCTCCGACGGCCTTGAATGCCCGTACTGGGCTGTTGACGCCACCCGGCAGAATGCGGCTGGAGGCCGCGAACATTTTCGCTGAACGGCGGTAACGCGGCGCGGCACGACCAGGCATCTGGTGACGATAGCATTGTCGGGTTCGGCGGGTTCGTCAGGTTCGTCGGTTCCTTTCGAATCTGATGAACCTGGCCCCCCTGTCGAACCTAACGAACCGATACGTAACGAGGAGTTTCGTGATACATCGTGACGCATGTCTCCGC
>JAIVJE010000163.1 GCA_020200195.1 Acidobacteriota bacterium
TACAGCAAGCGGTACTGTCCTTCCCGCAGACCCGATACTACGGACGACTTCTCGTCCGCACTCATTGAGCTGTTGAAGCAGGCTGCGGGCACGCCGTTTCCGGTCAGCGTGTCGACCTGATCCTTCATGAGCGAGATGAGCGGCGACACGACAACGGCGAGCCCTGGTCGGATGAGCGCCGGTGCCTGGAAGCACAGGGATTTCCCGCCGCCGGTCGGGAGCACGACGACCGAATCGCGGCCTGCGAGAATCGCGTCCATCGACTCGCGCTGCAGCGGGCGGAACGATGTGTATCCCCAGTAACGCGCGAGGATGCCGGAGAGATCTTCCGCCTGCGTTGCGGGTATGGTCATGCGTCGGCTGGGGGACAGCCGTCATTGTACTCTTCATGCGGCGACCGGATAATCGATCACACGGTGACGATCAGGCTGCAGCAGGTCACACCCGCCTCGGCCTTGGCGAGCTTCGATACCTCCACCGCGCGTACCACGAAGCCGCGAGCTTCCAGCCGCGCGCGCGTGTGCGGTGCCGCGGAAAGCAGGGTATCGCCGAGACGGAGTACGTTCGCCCCGAACGGCTCCCGCGGATCGACCTCGATCCACGGGAGACCGCCGAACTCGCGGCCGTCGACCCACGCCGGGTTCAGTAGCAGATCGTCGGCCGGAGCGGTGACGGCCGTCTTCACGTGCAGGCAATCGCGGACCGACACTGGCTGGACAGAATACCCAAACGTTGCCACCGCCGCGGCGAACTGCCGGATGCCCTCCAGAGTGGTGCGTGTGGAGAGACCGGTGTAGACCGAACTGCCGAGTCGGGCAGTTCCGGCGCGGGTGCCAGTGATGTGATTGTGCAGACCAGCGCGCGAAGGGCCGCTTCGTACCTGTCGTGCTCGGCCACGGCTTTCACGTAGTCGATGTCGACGCGATCGACGTGCGTGAGCTCGCAGCGTGACAGGCTCGTGGGCACCGGGCGCGAGATGGCGACGAAGGTCATCGCGGTGCCGTCGAGCGGTCTTACACGCCCTCGATGAGGACGAGTGATCCCGTCGACGTGGCCTGCCGCAGCGCCTTCGCCTCGGCGTAACCGGGCGAGTCATACCATCGGCGGGCCTGCTCCGCGCTCGGGAACTCGAGGATCACGAGCCGTTTCGGGTTCCAGTCGCCTTCGAGGACGTCGGTCTTCCCGCCGCGCGCCACGAACCGGCCGCCGAACGCCGCGATTGAAGGCGGCACGAGCATCTTGTAGTCCTCGTAGCGCACGGGGTCCTTGACCTCAACAGTTGCGATCACGTATGCCGGCACTCTCCACCTCGGTCTCAGCTCTCGCCGGCGAGCGCCTTGGCGATTTCGCCGAGCACCCCCTTGGCGTCCCCGAACACCATCAACGTGTTGTCCGCGGAGTACAGTTCGTTTTCAATCCCTGCAAATCCGGGGTTCATCGACCGCTTGATCGCGATGACGGACTTCGCGCGGTCGGCGTCGATGATCGGCATGCCATAGATGGGGCTCGCTTTGTCGTGGCGCGCGGCGGGATTGACGACGTCGTTGGCGCCAACCACGACCACGACGTCGGTCTGCGGCAGATCGTGGTTGATGTCGTCCATCTCGATGAGTGCGTCATAGGGGACCTCGGCCTCGGCGAGCAGCACGTTCATGTGGCCGGGCATCCGTCCGGCGACTGGATGAATCGCGAACTTGACGTCGATGCCGCGCTTCGTGAGCTGATCGTAGATCTCCCGCACGCGGTGCTGGGCCTGCGCCACCGCCATGCCGTACCCCGGCACGAAGACGACGGTCGAGGCGTTCTCGAGGAGATCGGCGGCGTCGCGCGACGTGCCGGACTTGACCGCCTTGGCCTCTGCCGCCGAGCCGCCGGCCTGCACCTGCCCGAATGCCCCGAACAGGACGTTGGTGAACGACCGTGATCATGTTCTGGCCGCGATAGGTGATCGGGCGGGTGGGCACAATCTCCTGCAGCTTCCCGGCGGCCATGAGGCTGCCGGTAAACGTCAGGCCGCCCAGGATCACTTCGATGGCAATCGCAGCGGTGCGAAACGTCGTGAGCTCCCCCGCGTCGAGCCAGAGCGCGTACTTCGCCGTGCCGACCAGCGCCGCTGCCATACCGCCGAACGCGTGGGACAAGGCAGTCCGCTGCGGAACGGCCGTCAGCGGTACGCGCGAGAGCGGAACGCCGACCGCGACACCGATCACGGTGGCCGCGATGATCCAGGTATAGCCGACGATCTCGGGGTGCAGGAGCGTACCGCCGATTGCGGCCGCCATGCCGGCCGCGCCGGCCGTCACCCCGCGTCGCGCCGTGGATGGATGGCTCAGCCACCGCAGCGACAGGATGAAGAGCGCTGCGGCGGCAAGATAACTCGCTTGCGTGATGTGCTCGGCCATTACGGCCGTCTCCGCTCTTTGAACATGCGGAGCATGCGGTCCGTAATCAGAAACCCGGACACGATGTTGATCATCGACGCGGCGACCGCGATCGTCCCGAGCACCGTCGTGAACGTGGTTTTCTGCTCGCCGGCGATGATCAGCGAGCCGACCACCGCAATCGCCGAGATCGCGTTGGTCAGCGACATGAGCGGTGTGTGCAGCAGGCGGGAAACGTTCTGAATGACCTGAAAGCCGACGAATGTCGCGAGCAGGAAAACGAAGGCCATCGACCAGAGATCGAGCGTGTGCAAAGGTGCCGCTCCAGGTGAGAGGCCGGGGGTTCGGCCGCTGCGGATTCTAGCGCACTCCCGTGCCCCTCGGAACTCCGGCTTGTTCGGTATGGCAGAATGGGTCGATGGCTGCTCTCGTTGACCTGGTCCTGCACCTCGACGCCCACCTCGTGACGCTCGCGGCGTCGTACGGTCCGTGGATCTACGGGTTGCTGTTTCTCATCATCTTTGCGGAGACCGGGCTGGTCGTCACGCCGTTTCTGCCCGGCGACTCGTTGCTGTTCGCCGCCGGCGCCCTCTCGGCCATCGGCGCCATCGATCCGATCCTCACGGTTCTGCTCCTGACCACGGGCGCAATCCTCGGCGACGCGGTGAACTATTACATCGGCGACCGGGTCGGGCCGCAGGTGTTCCGCGCCACTGACCACACGACTTTCCTCCACCGCGCGCTCAACCGGGACCATCTCGCGCGCGCCCACGCGTTCTTCGAACGATACGGCGGCAAGGCCATCGTCCTCGGCCGGTTCGTTCCGATCGTCCGGACGTTCGTGCCGTTCGTGGCGGGGGCGGGCACGATGCAGTACCGGACGTTCGCGTTCTACAACGTCAGTGGCGCGATCCTGTGGGTGGGACTCTGTTTCGGCATCGGCTATCTGTTCGGCAACGTACCGATCGTCAAGGACAATTTCTCGCTCGTGGCGCTGGCCATCATCGCGCTGTCGCTGCTGCCTATCCTGTTCGAGTTCGTGAAGCATCGTCGGCAGAGTGCGGCGGCCGCGTCGACGGCCCCGCGCTGACTGACGTGCTCTCCGAAACCCCGGCGGGTGTGTACTGCTCGGCCGGCGGCTTTTACATCGACCCCTGGTTGCCGGTCGAGCACGCCCTCATCACCCACGCCCACGGCGATCATGCCCGGCCTGGCAGCGCGGCGTACCTGTGCGCTGATGCGTCCGTCGCGCTCCTCCGGCGTCGATTCGGCGCGGATGCGCTCATCGAGTCACTGCCTTACGGACGGCGGATCACGCGGGGCGCGATCACCGTCAGTTTCCATCCGGCCGGTCACGTGCTGGGCTCCGCGCAGGTGCGCCTCGAAGGACCCGACGGAGTCTGGGTCCTCTCGGGAGACTACAAGCGTGATGACGATCCGACGTGCGCGGCGTTCGAGCCTGTGCCGTGCGACACGTTCATCACGGAGTCGACGTTCGGACTGCCCATCTACCGCTGGGACCCCTCGTCCGCGGTGATCGCCGACATCCTTCAATGGTGGGACAGCAATCGCGACGCAGGCAAGTCGTCCGTCCTGTTCTGTTACACGATTGGCAAAGCGCAGCGGCTACTGGCGGAACTGGCGCGGGTGACGGATCGGCCCGCGCACGCGCATGGCATGATGCTGCCGATGATCGAGGCGTACCGAGAGGCTGGCGTCACCATGCTGCCGGTTCGGCCGGCGACGGAGCAGCCGCGCGGGACGTCATTTGCGGGTGAACTGGTGCTGGCGCCGCTGTCCGCGCGCGGGACGCCCTGGATGCGACGACTCGGCAACCTGTCGGACGCGTTCGCCTCGGGACTGATGCGCGTTCGCGGCGTCCGGCGGCAGCGATCGTTCGACAGGGGCTTCGTGCTCTCCGATCATGCTGACTGGCCCGCCCTGCTTCGAACCATCGAGGAGACAGGCGCGCGGCGTGTGCTCGCCACGCACGGCCACGCCGAACCGCTCGCGCGCTTCCTCGGGGAGCAAGGTCTGCAGAGCGGTACGATTCGGACGGCGTGGGAGGGCGAGCCGAGCGGCGACTGATGATCCGTTTCGCACGCCTCTTCGACGAGATCGACCAGACCACGTCCACGAATGCCAAGGTGTCGGCGATGACGCGGTATTTCGCCTCCGCGCCGCCGGCAGACGCGGCGTGGGCGGTCTTCTTCCTCACCGGCCGCCGGCTGAAACGGTTGGTGCCGTCGGCATCGATCCGCGACTGGGCGCTGTCGGCCACGGGCCTGGAGCCCTGGATTCTCAATGAATGCTACGCCGTCGTCGGCGACGGCGCCGAGACCGCCGCGCTGATGCTCGACCAGGTGCCGAGAGAGCACACCGAGGACCTGCCCCTGGCGCAGTGGGTGGAACAACGGATTCTGCCGCTGCGGCAGATGGATGCGCCGGCGCAGCAGGCGCGGGTCACGTCCTGGTGGCGCTCCCTCGACCGCCTGCAGCGTTTTATCCTGCTGAAGCTGTTGACCGGCGAGCTCCGCGTCGGCGTGTCGCAGACCCTTGTCTCCCGGGCGCTGGCGCAGGCGGCGGGGCTGCCGGTCACCTCGATCGCGGCGCGGCTGATGGGCGAGTGGACGCCGCACGCGGCGTGGTACGCATCGCTGCTGTCGCAGGCGCCGACCGACGAGGATCGGTCGCGGCCATATCCGTTTTTCCTGGCGTCTCCGCTCGAGGGTGGTATCGAGGCGCTGGGCGACCCGGCGGCCTGGGTCGTCGAGTGGAAGTGGGACGGCATCCGCGCTCAGCTCGTGCGTCGGGGCGATGCGGTGCACCTGTGGTCGCGGGGGGAGGAGCTGATCACGCACCGCTTCCCCGAAATCGCGGCCGCCGCCACGCGGCTGCCTGACGGGACCGTGCTCGACGGCGAGGTGCTCGCGTTCCGCGAGGATCGCCCGCTGCCGTTCGCGTCGCTGCAGCAGCGGATCGGCCGCCAGAAACAGGTGGCACAGCTGGTGCGGACGGTGCCGGTCGTGTTCATGACCTACGACCTGCTGGAGGATCACGGCGAAGATATCCGCGCGAAGCCGCTCGCCGAGCGGCGGGCGCTGATGGAGATCCGGCTGAAGCCGGACACTACGTACGGCGGGTCGCGTCTACGACTGGTGGAAGTGGAAGATCGACCCCTACACAATCGATGCGGTCCTCATCTACGCACAACCGGGCAGCGGACGGCGGGCCAGTCTGCTGACCGATTACACCTTCGGCGTGTGGCACGAAGGGGAGCTCGTGCCCTTTGCCAAGGCGTATTCAGGGCTGTCGAACGAAGAAATCGGCGAAATGGACAAGTGGATCCGGCGCCACACGCGCGAGCGCTTCGGTCCTGTGCGTCACGTCGAGCCGGTACAGGTATTCGAACTGGGGTTCGAGGGCATCGCGCGCTCCTCACGACACCGGTCGGGGATTGCTGTCCGGTTCCCGCGAATGCTGCGGTGGCGGAAGGACAAGAAGCCCGAAGAGGCCGATACCCTGGAAACTGTCCAAGGCCTCCTGACATAGAATCTGCGATCGCGCGATCGAGCGATCTGGCGATCTTCCGATTACCCGATCCGATCAGTCGATCACCCGATCACCCGATTCTTATGGTTTCACCAAACCCGGGGATCCGAAAGGCGCCGTCCGGCAGTGACGCCGCTGCGCAGGCCCGCCGAAGCGCTGTCACAGGCTCGGCGATGCCCTCGTCTGTCAGGCAAAACGTGCCGAAGTGCATCCCGATGCTGGTCCGCGCGCCTACGTCACGATGAATGCGCACTGACTCCTCCGGATTCACGTGCACGGGTTGCATGAACCATCGGGGCTCGTAGGCGCCGATCGGGACGAGTGCGAGGTCGATGCCCGGCACGCGCCGGCCGATCTCGGCGAATTGCGGCGAGTACCCGCTGTCGCCGGTAAAGTAGATGGTTGCGCCCCCCTGGCGCAGGACGTACCCGGCCCACAACGTCCGGTTGCGGTCGCGCAATCCGCGGGCAGAGAAGTGCTGCGCAGGCACGCACGTGACGCCCACGCCGGGCAGAACCTCACGCTCGTCCCACCAGTCCATTTCAATCGTGCGGGGTACGCCCCATTGCTCGAGCAGAGCCGCGAGCCCGAGCGGTACCACGAACACTGGCTGCCATTGCGCCGCGATGTCCCGCACCGACTGCGGTTGAAGGTGATCATAATGGTTGTGGCTGATGAGTACCAGCTCGACACGCGGCAGCGCCTCGAGCGTCAGCGCCGGGGGCCGGACCCGGCGCGGCCCGAAAGCGCCAAACGGCCCCGCGTGCGTCGCCCAGACA
>JAIVJE010000164.1 GCA_020200195.1 Acidobacteriota bacterium
CTGTTCGATCGCAGCGGCGGCGGCAGGAACGGTAGTGGGCGGATCTGAGGCGTTCGGTCGTTGCGCAGCGTGCGGCCCCGGCAGACTCTCGGTCAGGACAATCAGGATGAGCGTTGAGACAAGGACGAAGACGGCGGCAAGACAGCGACCGGTCGTCGGCGCGCCAGCTGACCGGCTGCTGAGCATGTGCGCGCCGATCATAGCGGCAGGCAGGCGCTGCGGCAATGCTCCGCCGCTGGTGCCGAAGTTGCGATAGCCTGAACCCCATGCCGGCTTCCTGCGATCTCCTGCTCATCAACGCGACGGTGCTGACGATGGATGAGGCGTTCACCATCCGCCGGAACGGTGCTGTCGCCGTCACGGGTGACAGCATCGCCGGGGTGGGCGACGCGCGCCAGTGGCAGGCGACAGAGAGTATCGACTGTGGCCGCCGCGTGGTGATGCCGGGCCTGGTCAACGCGCACACGCACGCCGCAATGGCTTTGCTGCGAGGTCTGGCGGACGATCTGCGACTCGACGTCTGGCTGATGGGTTACATGATGCCCGTCGAGCGGGAGTTCGTCAGCCCGGAGTTCGTGCGACTGGGTACGAAGCTCGGCTGCGCGGAAATGATCCGGTCGGGCATCACCTGCTTTGCGGACATGTATTACTTCGAAGAGTCCGTGGCCGAGGCGACTGCCGAGGCCGGTCTGCGTGCGTTGTGTGCGCAGACTGTGCTGCGCTTTCCGGCCCCGGACGCGGCGAGCTACGAGGACGGGTTGGCGCGGGCCCGGGATTTCATCCAGCGCTGGCGCGGCCACCCGCTGATCGTCCCGGCGCCCGCCCCGCACGCGCCGTATACCTGCACGCCGGAGATCCTGCGCGCCTGCGCGGAGCTCGCGGCCGAGTTCGACGTCCCCCTCCACATCCATTTATCAGAAACGCTCCTCGAAGCGGAGGAGTCGCGGCGTGTGAACGGGATGCCGGTCATCCCGTGGGTGAAGAAGCAGGGGCTGTTCGGCGCGAAGGTGCTGGCCGCCCACTGCGTGCACGTGGACGACGGGGAGATGCGCGCATTGAAGAACTTCGGGGCGGGGATCGCCCATAACCCGACGAGCAACCTGAAGCTCGGAGCGGGCATCGCGCCGGTCGCGCGGATGCGCGAGCTGGGGCTGAACGTCGGAATCGGTACTGACGGCGCCGCGTCCAACAACGACCTCGACATGTTCGAAGAGACGCGGCTGGCGGCGCTGCTGGCCAAAGGGATTGGCGGCGATCCCACGGCGATCCCCGCGCGCGAGGCTTTGGCGATGGCGACCCGCGTCGGCGCGTGCGCGCTCCATCTCGGTCACCTGACGGGATCGCTCGAGGCCGGCAAGCGCGCCGACCTCATCGTGCTCGACCTCGATCGGCTGCACAACGTCCCGGCCTTCGCCCGCGATCCGGCCGGGATCTACGCGCAGATCGTCTACGCCGCGAAGTCGACGGACGTCGTGGACGTGATGTGCAACGGGCGCTGGCTGATGCGCGATCGCGTGCTGCTCACCCTGGACGAATCGGCGCTGCGCGGGGCCGCGTGCGGCCAGGCCGCGGCGATCGACGCGTTTCTCGGCAGCCGCGAGGTCAGCGTGCTGCAAAAGCTCGTCGCCATCGGGGGTGCCGTCGAGCAGGAGAGCTTCGAGGTGCAGGTCAAAGCACGGGTCCCTTCGGCGGCGCAGGTCGTCGCCGTCATCGAGAGCGACCGCATGACCGTCATCCGCGCGAGCCGCTACCACCAGTTCGACAAGTACTGGTCCTTCGACGATCCGGCGCAGGGACGGTTGCGGTTCCGCGAAGAGGAGTTGCTCGACGATCACGGCGCGATCACCGCCGCGCGAGGCCGCCTGACGCTGACCGGTGACACTCGAGAGGATCGGTTCGGCGCGGTGCTGCTCTCCCGATCCCGCTACCTGGCGCCCGCCGCGCACTCCGCGCGTTTCTATCGCGAGTATTTCCGCCCGGCGACCGAGCGTGTGGTCGAAAAGGATCGCCGCCGGTGGCTCGTCGCCTATCGCGGCGTCGAGTTCTACGTCCACCTCGATCGGCTGATGGACCCGGCGAGCGACGGGTACTTCCTGGAAGTCAAATCGCGCACGTGGTCCCGCCGCGACGCGCGGGACAAGGCGGCGGTCATCACCGAGCTGCTGGCGTTGTTCGGCGCCAGCCCCGACGATACGATCAGCGACGGCTACGTGGATCTCGCCGCCGGATTGGCGGCGCGGAGAACCGGCGAGTGACAACGTGATCGACGCGCTCGCGATCGCGCCCGGTGCGGTGCATCTGAAGCACTACCTGTCCGACAAGGAGCAGCGCATCGTCGCCGCAGAGTGTCTGGAACTTGGTGCACGCGATGCCGGATTCTACACGCCCATCGTCCGCGGTGGGCATCCGATGAGCGTGCGGATGCTGTGCCTCGGACGGCACTGGAATGCCCGCACGTACTCTTACGAGGAGACCCGGTCTGACATCGATGGTCTCCCGGCACCGGTTCTGCCCGAGCATCTGGAAGGGCTAGCCCGGAGTGCCGCGAACGAGGCCGGTTTCACGTTTGCACCGGACACCTGTATCGTCAACTGGTATCGCGCCGCCAGCAGGATGGGATTGCATCAGGACAAAGACGAGAGTCCGCAGTCGATCGCCGAGGGCGCGCCGGTCCTCTCCCTCTCGATTGGCGATACGGCGCGGTTCCTGTTTGGCGGTCTTCGGCGCCGGGCGCCGGTCCAGAAAATACTTCTCGAATCGGGAGACGCGTTCGTGTTCGGCGGTGCAGCGCGGCTTCGCTATCATGGCGTCACTCGCATCGAGCCCGGCACCGCGCCGCCCGGCTTGGGTTTCGAAGGCCGTCTGAACTTGACCTTTCGGAAGTATTAGGGAACCTGATGGCCAACATCCTTCAGCACCTCCCCGCCGGCGAAAAGGTGGGGATTGCGTTCTCGGGTGGGCTCGATACCAGTGCCGCGCTGCACTGGATGCGCGCCAAGGGCGCAATTCCCTACGCCTACACCGCCAATCTTGGGCAGCCCGACGAACCCGACTACGACGACATTCCGCGCCGCGCACTGCAGTACGGCGCCGAAAAGGCTCGCCTGATCGATTGCCGCGCCCAGCTCGTCTCAGAGGGGCTTGCGGTGTTGCAGTGCGGCGCGTTTCACATCTCGACGGCCGGCGTCGCGTACTTCAACACGACACCGATTGGCCGCGCGGTGACCGGGACGATGCTCGTCGCGGCCATGAAAGAAGACGACGTCAACATCTGGGGGGACGGGAGCACGTTCAAGGGAAACGACATCGAACGATTCTACCGCTACGGCCTGCTCGCGAATCCGAGCCTGCGTATCTACAAGCCATGGCTCGATCAGGCGTTCATCGACGAGCTCGGCGGCCGCGTCGAGATGTCCGAGTACATGCGTCAAGCCGGGTTCGAGTACCGGATGAGCGCCGAGAAGGCCTACTCCACCGACTCGAACATCCTGGGCGCCACGCACGAAGCGAAAGACCTAGAACGGCTGAACACCGGGGTTCGAATCGTCGATCCGATCATGGGAGTGGCATCCTGGCGGGAGGACGTGCCGGTCAAACGCGAGGAGGTCACTGTCCGATTCGACGAGGGGCAGCCGCATGCTCGAGGCCAACATCATCGGCGGCCGCCACGGACTCGGCATGAGCGATCAGATCGAAAACCGGGTCATCGAGGCTAAGAGCCGCGGCATTTACGAGGCGCCCGGCATGGCGCTCCTCTTCATCGCGTACGAGCGTCTGATCACCGGCATTCATAACGAAGATACGATCGAACAGTACCGCGACAACGGCCGCCGGCTGGGCCGGCTGCTCTACCAGGGCCGCTGGTTCGATCCGCAGGCGATGATGCTGCGCGAGACAGCGCAGCGGTGGGTGGCCAGGGCGATCACCGGCGACGTCCGTCTCGAGCTGCGCCGGGGCAACGACTACTCGATCCTCGATACGACCTCCCCCAACCTGACCTACAAGCCTGAGCGCTTGACGATGGAAAAAGGAGAATCGATATTCTCGCCGCAGGACCGCATCGGGCAACTGACGATGCGAAACCTGGACATCGTGGATACGAGGGACAAGCTGTTCACATATGTGAAAGCCGGAGTGTTGGCGCCGTGGACCGGAACGGCGCTGCCGCACGCTGCCGGATCGGGGGAATCCGAAGCGTCACGCGACACGGGCGGCCGTCACGAAGACCACGAAGACACGAGGGACACGAAGATTTAAACACTGGGAGTGTGGCTTCGTGAGCCTCGTGTCTTCGAGCTCCTCGTGGTGAAGCGTGGTTCGTTCGCCATTGTGCCCGGGCGGCGGGCGCTGTTATCATTCCTTTTTTCACCTCAGGCCGGGCAACTCACCGAATCCAGCCGGGGCCGCGCGCGGCTCCTGTCGTCCGACTGCATGCAGATCATCGGCCGCTACGAACTCAAAGAAAAACTGGGCGAAGGCGGGATGGGTGTGGTCTACCGCGCCCACGATCGGCTGCTCGACCGCATCATCGCCGTAAAGCTGATCTCGACGCCGGTCGAGGCCAACTCGGAGCTACGCGAGCGCTTTTTCCGCGAAGCGCGCGCGGCCGGCCAGCTCTCCCATAAGAACATCATCACGATTCACGACCTCGGCGAGCACGAGTCGCAGCCGTACCTCGCGATGGAGTATCTCGAAGGCGAGGATCTGCAGCGCCGGCTGAAGCGCGGCGTCGCGACGAGCCTGAGTCAAAAAATGGCGCTGGCGATCGCGGCGTGCGAAGGACTCGAGTACGCGCACATCCGCGGGGTCGTCCATCGTGACGTGAAGCCGGCCAACATCTTCATCACTGACAGCGGGACGGTGAAGATCCTGGACTTCGGCCTTGCGCGCCTGATCACGTCAGAGCTGACCCGGAGCAACATGATGATGGGCACGCTCAACTACATGGCGCCCGAACAGGTGCGCGGCGAGCGTGCGGATCACCGGTCGGACATTTTTTCGATGGGCGTCGTGCTCTACGAGCTACTCTGCGGCAAGAAGGCGTTCGACGGGGACTCCTTCGCTGCGACGCTCTACAAGATCCTCCAAGAGGTACCGCAGCCGCTGCTGCAGCTCGATGCCACGATCCCGCAGGAATTGGTGGAGATCGTGGACCGCGCGCTGGCGAAATCGCGCGACGAGCGGTACCAGCACATGAGCGAAATGCTGAGCGACCTGACGGTCGCGCGCGACCACCTGGGCATCCGCGATTCGCCGCTGGGCAGCCGCCCCGCGTTCACCGGTTCTTCCACACTGACGCGTCTGTCGCAGCCTGCATCTGACGTGGTACCGGGACGTCCGGACGCCGGCATTTCGTCGGCTGGCAGTTATGACGCCGCTGCGTCGGGACCAGCGGCTGGATCGGCGAGTGAGCGCACCTCGCCCGCCGCCGTGCTGCTGCCGGCGCTGACACCCGCCGTCCCGCCCGCCGCGCTGCCATCCCCACGGCCTCGGGGAAAGCGCGGACTGGCACTCGCGGCCGTCGCGGTCGCGGTGATCATCGCAGGCGGACTTCTGTGGCGCTCTTTCCGTTCTTCTTCCCCTTCTTCCAGCGTCGCGAACCCGCCAGCGGCCACCGTCGCTACGCCGGTCAGTGCTGCAGACGAAGCGGAGATTGCCGCCGCAGTGAAGCAGGCGGCGCAGTCGCTCCAGGCCGGCGACTACGAATCAGCCCGGCGCACGGCGGAGGGCGTCATGGCACGGGCGTCAGATCATCCTGAGGCGCAACGCATTCGCGATCGCGCGCAGGAAACCGCCGACGGTGTGGAGGCCGGCCTGCGAGAGGCGCGGGCGCATCACCAGGCGGGGCGCTTCGACGAGGCGGCACGCGCCGCAGGCGGCGTGCTGACACTCGCCCCCGCGAACGCCGAAGCCAAGCGCGTGATGGCCGATAGTTCCGCGCGCTCGCGCGGCCGCGGCGCCGAAGCGGCGCGCGCCCGCATGTCGCAGGCAAGAGCCGCCGCCGTCGCCGCGAAGGCACCCGTCCTCGCCGCCGCTACGTTCGGGACCGCGTTAGCCGCCGAACGCGAGGCGCAACGCCTGATCAACGCCGGGCGGGCCGAAGACTCGACGGCAAAGTTCTACGAAGCGAGTGGCCTGTTCCACAGCGCGGAGGTCGCCGCTCGGACAGAGGCGGCCGTCGCCGCACAACGCGCCCAGACAGCCCGGATGGAATCCGAACGCCGTCCGCCTCCTGCGCCGCCACCTGCTGCCAAACCCGTCGGCCCGGAATCCCAGACTGGACCACCGTCGGTCCTCGTCGGCGCTGGAACGCAGGGGCTGCCGGCGCCGCCGCCGGTTGCGCCACCCGCTCCGGCACCGCCGACTCCGGCGGTCCCCACGCCGTCGACGCAGCGCACCGCACCACAGGAGCCGGTGGACGTCGCAGCGTCTGAACAGGCGATCCGCGATCTGCTCGGCCGGTATGAGGCCGCACTCGAATCCCGCAGCCTCGATGCGCTCAAGCGCGTCTGGCCGGGCCTGGGCGGCGCCCAGCAGACGGCCATCAGCAACGAGTTTCAACACGCGAGCCGCATCGACGTCGATATCCGTGAGCCCCGCATTTCCGTCGCCGGCGCGGAGGGCACGGTGACGTTCGTGCGACGCTACGAATTGCAGACCGTCGAAGGCCAGCGACTGCGCAACGACACCCGCACCACGATGACGGTACGCCGCGCGGGAAGCGGGTGGGTGATCGACGACATCCGGTTCGAAACCGTCCGATGAGCTGTTCCGGCAAGCAGATACGAGATCTGACAACGAGGATTCATCGCATGAAAGCACTGACCGTCATGATCGTGGCCGCCGCCTGTGTGCTGCCCGCCGCTCCCGCCGCCGCGCAGGACCACCCGGCCACGCTGGCCACATTGTTCCAGGATATCTTCGGGCCCAACGGCCTTGTCCTATCGAGCGACGACGTCACGCTCGACGGCACGACGCACGCCGCGCATTTCAACAGCGCGTTCCAGTCGGATTTCCGTCTCGTCAACATCGCCCTGACGAGTCAGTTGGCCGCCGTGCCGCTGGCGTCCCCCGCGTCGGGCTTCACCTACAGGTTCAATCCGGGCACCGGAACCTTCGAACGCTCGGCGCGCAGTTTCGGGCCGATCATGACCGACCGGGGGGAGACCATCGGGCGCGGCCGCATGGCTTTCGGCTTCAGCTATCAGTTTTTTTCGTTCGACAGACTCGACGGGGTGCCGCTGGTCTCGATGCCCGCGGTATTCACGCACGACCGCTTCGAGCTGGGCGGCGGCCGGTCCGACGTCATCGCGACCGTGAACACGATCGAGGCCAGCATCAGCCAGTTCAGCGGCGCGTTGACGTATGGTCTGACGG
>JAIVJE010000452.1 GCA_020200195.1 Acidobacteriota bacterium
GCCACAACTGGGGGCCGCTCCAACTGCCGAGGACCACGTGTGTGTCGTTAAGCACGTCGAGCTGTTCCAACGTGACCTGCGACGACTTGAAATTTGTGAGATGCAGCTCGTAAACGAGGCGAATGCGGCCCAGTGCGATGGCGGGCGTGGGCGGCCGGAGTACCTGAATCTCGACAGGGACGTGCCCGATCTGGCTGCGTCCACGACCGCTGGTCGAAAAGCCCAGATCCGAACCACAGCGAGATAAAGGTCATACACATCAGCGCGCGACGAACCATCCGATAACCTCCGATTCGTGAAGATACGCAGAGGCGTGCAGCGCGTGAAGGAGATGAAAGGCGACGAAGGGTTCAACGCGCAATCCGAACACTATGAGGACCGGTGAATGCGGGCGTGATCGATTCGGCCAAGGTCGTGCGGTCGGCGCTCCAGCACGCCGCGTCCATTGCGTCGCTCCTGCTGACGACCGCAGGCTTCAACTCGCCGTGTTTGCACGACAGGCATTTCATGGAGTTCGTCTCCGTCTGAAGGCGGCATCCCACTCGGCCGGGTCGGGTTCGTACGCGGTCACTACATAGGGACGTCATTCGCGGGGTCCCGCGCTGCGAGGACGTGCAATGGCCGCTCACCAACCCGCGCGAGAATGAGCGTGCTGGGAAAAGGGCTGTCGTCCTGCTATTGCTCTATCTGCTCGCCGGCTGCGAGCACGTGCGGCACGTCAGCGACGGTGATTCCGCGGCTCTCCATTCGCTGCCACGCATGACGCCGAAAGATCACCTGCCCGATCGTCACCGAGTCGAATATATGCCATGCGGGCGATTTCCCGTCCTCGATCTCTGAGCATGGCCTCGTGATCGTGGCGCTCGGCGTTACTATCGCCGGCCTCGGCGTGTGCGCTACCTAAACGAGGGCCGGGGCGGGTACTGGGGACCGAGGCAGGTCCACGGTAAAGACGCAGCCAGTGCCGGGTAGGCTGCGCACGTAGAGCCGGCCACCGCTTGCTTCGGCGCCCCAACGGCTGAACGCGAGCCCTATGCCCAAGCCGCTTCGATCGGCAGTTCGCTGCTCGAATGACGGAAACAGCGCGTTCGGGTCCGTCTCGGGTAGGCCGCCACATTCGTCCTCGACCTCTATCAGGAACCGATCGGGACTGGCGCCTACTCTTAAAGTGACGGTGCTGTGGGGCCGGGTGAACTTGAACGCATTCTGCAGGAGGTTGCCGATCACTGCCGCGAGGACTGGCTGATTGGCCTCGACCGCCAATCCCTCTTCCACGGGAGGGACGACGAGTGTGAGGCCGCGAGCACTTGCCGCCAATGTGGCCGCCGCTGCGATCTCCTCGATGAATTCTGACACCCCGATCCGTTCCGTCGTCACCACACCAGTCGTCATGCGAACTTCGTCGAGCGAGTGAGCAACCAGGTCTCGCAATCCGACAAGACTGCGATCGAGCACGGCCCCAGTGCTCCCGGAGACACCGACGTTTCCCCTCTTGAGGACCTCGAATGCCACGATCGCCGTGCTGACGAGGTTCCGCAGTTCATGCACGAGAAACCCGACACGCTCATTGCTGCGCGCCGTTTCTTTCCTATGCTGTATGGAGGCGTGCTGCCGGTTTTCGCGTTCGAACGTCGTGACGGCCCCTGCAATCGCCTCGTCAAGGCATCGATTGAGCGTGCGGAAGTCATCCGTGCTGATCGGCGCGTTGGTTTCGACCGCCAGCTCGGTAATCGTTTGACACACGTCGCCGTAATCGTGAACGACCTGCGAGATGGTGAACCCCTGGAGCAGCAGGTCGTGTCCGTGTTGACCGGCGCTCGTGTCGATCTGCGTACTGCTGGTACTTCCGGAGCGGAGCGAATCAACCAGCTGATCTAAAAAGAGCGGAACTCCATGGTTGATCTCCGTCTCGCTGGGCGGCGGAATCGACCGTGCTCCAACTTTCGCGCGGCAGCGCCCGATGATCGCGTCCCGGTTCAGCGCGATGAATTCGTAAAGCATTGGATCCTCGCGGATGGTTACGGGTCAGATCTTTTGCAGTTTCTTTAGCACCGGCAAACCCGGTCAATTATCGGCGCGTGTACCGGTCGCGCCGCCCCGCCCCGCGGGGGGATGTGTCGCGTCGATACTTGCAGGGCTTGCGAAGGATACTATTACGACACGTGAGTTTAAGGTTTCGCAGGCAGGAGAAGTTGCGATGGCCCCGCGGACCAAGAAAAGTACGATGAACTTCACGGGATGGCGCAGGCCGATGTTCCGCAAGGTCGGCATGGAAAGCACAAAGAGATCGTCACGAAGATCCTCTCGGATCTCGATCAGGTCAGGAAAGGCGTTGCGCTCAAGGTGCCGTTGGCGCAGTTAGCAGAAAGCAAGGAAAACGTACGGTCGGCGTTGAATCGTGCGACTCGGAAAAGCGGGCGCAGCGTTGCTACGGCCAGCGATGGCACCTTCCTGTATGTGTGGAATGAAACGCCTCAGCGCACGAGACCGGCCGATTGAGCGGGCACGTGCGCAGTCCAGGACAGCTCCCGCTGGTCCGTACCTCGACAACAACCGTCTCCTTGCAACCAACGCCGACACTAGCTCGACGGCGCTGAATCCAGCGGCGAATCGCAGCGGTATACTCCATCGGATGCCGGCGAATTCGCCCGGGGCGTCGAATGTTCGCGATCTGAGAACTATCGCCGCGACGCCCGGTTGCCGCCGCTGGCCGCAGGACCATGCGGCGGATCAAGAAGGCTAAGTTTTCTCGTACAAGAATTTCTACAACGGCCGGTCGCTCGCGCTGTCGAAACGCTCGCTCGTAGTCCGATCCCAGGAACAAGGAATCGCCCACAAGCTGCCGCCATCTGTCGTAGACGTATTCGCTGAACTGCAGTTTGTGCCGGTCGTGCCGAATCGTTACGGCCGCTCCCCCTCGATGCGATGACGGTCGAAGAAGTCAGCGAGTCCCTGCGCAACCGCTTCCGGACGCTGCAGCTGCAGGAGGTGTCCGGCGCCCTCAATCGTGCAGTCTTCCACTTGCGGGAGCCACGAACGGAGCAACATCGCGATCTCGATCCATAGAGGCTCGGTCTCGGTGCCGCGCACCGACAGGACCGGCTGCGAAATCGCTGCCGCATCAGCAGCGCCGAACGCCCACGCACCGAGGGCCGGCAACTCGATCCCGAAGAAGGTATCGACATCTTTCAGCGCCGCAGGCACGCTACCCGGGATACGGCTCTCCAGCACTGTTCGGCAGGCGTCCCATTCGAGGCCGCTGACAGCGCTCATGAACACGGCCAACGCCGTTTCATGATGGCCCCCCGCATAGGCTTCAAAGGCGGGGCCGGCCTTCTGCAAGAACCGTGCGGCGCCTGGCACTGAGAGCAGCGACAGTTCCAGCAACGCCAGGGTGTGAACGCTCTCGGGCTGCATGAGTGCGAGCTGCACTGCGACCGCCGCGCCGCTGGAATGGCCGACGATATGGGCGCGACGTATACCGAGATGGGCGAGAAGGGCGCCGGCGTCCGCCGCGTGGTCCGCGATGCTCACCGGCGCAGGAGTGTGCGTGCTGCCCATCCAACCGCGCTTGTGGTACGTGATGAGCCGGTATCGATGCGCCAGGGACGGCTCGGTGAGGAGCGGCACAAAAGCCGTCTGCCAAGACTGGACTGATGAGCAGCACAGGCTCGCCCTCTCCGGTGATGTCGTATTCCAACTCGACGCCATTCACGCCTGTGTGCTGTACCGTCTGTAGTCGCATTATCGATTCCTCCACGGACCGATCGGCCCCTCGTCATCTCCTAA
>JAIVJE010000453.1:0-2459 GCA_020200195.1 Acidobacteriota bacterium
GGCTGCAATGTCCCAGATGTTGTCGCAGACCACGATCGGGAGGCGGATTCGTGCCTTGATGTTTCGGCCCTTGAAATCGGATCCATGCATCGACTCGGACTGGATGAGGAAGGTCGCTCCGTGCAGCCACTATGCGTCGATTGCGCCGCGGCGACCGCCCGCGATACGTCTGCGCAACAGCCAGTGGGTCGTACCGGTGACCAGCAACAGCAAGGGGACCACGCCACTCACTGCGTATACAAGCCGGACGAATGCGCCACCGTACGTGCCGAAGTGCAGCGCAATGACCCAGGTCTCATCGACATGCGCTGCCATGGACGTATTGGTAGGAACCATCGCGGACACGATCCTGGCCACCTTTCGGTCTACCCATACGTGCCACGATCCCACGTTCGGGCGAATGTCGCCTGGCGTTCGAAGCCAAACTTTCACTGGCTCGTCGGGCGAATCGGGCAGGTACATGCTGCTCGCGATGGCACCGGGTGCGAGCCGTACAGCGAGCGCTGCCGCTTGGTCGAGCGTCAGCGGGCCTTTGGAATCAGCGGCCCAAATCGTTGCGTTCGGAATTGCGGCTGGCGCCGCGAGAGCTGGCGTCGTGAAGAACAGCGCGTGTACGAAGCGACTCCCCACGTCATAGAAGATGAGCATCGCTCCGGTGAGCGAGACGATAAACACCATCGGCAGGGACACGATCCCAATCACGCGGTGAAGATCGTAATTGACGACAAAGAACGGGCGCTTCAAACGAATCCGGAAGCCGAACGCCAAGCGTCGAACCATCGGCTACCATAGCCACGCGCCCGTCAGCGTGATGATCACTAGCGCCAGCCCGGCAGCGCCGACCACAGCATGACCCACCTCGCCGCCGAACAGGTTGAAGTGCAAGACGAACAGCCAACCCGCCAGCGACCGTGCGGGATCCCGGCCACCGAGAATCTTTCCCGTCCCGGGATCGACGTGAATCGTGAATGGCAACAGCTCATCGCCGATTTCCACTTGGTACACTCGGCGGTCTACGGGCCCGCGAATCAGCGGTCCTGTCGCAGAGGGGTACTGTGCCTGGACAGACCGCCACACCGCATCCCAGCCCACATCCCCGGGCGTGACCTGATAGAGCGCCGGATTCAGTGCGCGATCGATGTCATGGCGGTAGACGAGCGCGGCGCCGGTCGCACACGCGACTAGAATCACGGCGGCGAACGTGAGACTGAGCCACAGATGGATTTTCAGCGCGACCTGCCGAATATGTCTCACGATCGACCAGCGTCACGTCGTCTACGCTGCCCTCGCCGAAGGCGCCGCTACCCGGGAACTCGTCCCGCGTGGCTGAATACGTGATCTGCAACCGGTTCCGGCATCTCGCCAGCGTCTCGTGCTCGACATACCCGCTGATCTTGACGGGCGCAATGCGCCAACCGGGCATGGGCGTAAACGTACCGTTGAAGTCGGGATCTTGCTCGCCGTCCTGCCAGCTCGCCGTCCCACCCACGCGCCACTCCGCAATCGGTTGTACGTCCGCCGTCGTTTCGACGCCGAACGTCCGCTCCGGCGCCCGAATCACCTCGGGTGGACCCGTTCCTCGAACCACGAGACTCGTGCCCAGGTCCGAGGTCGCATAGAAGCCAGCGACTGTGAGCTGTGTCCGCGCAGAGCCGACGCGCAGCCCGACTTCGTAGCTGTCGACCTTCGACGGCTCGGGCCGCGCTTCCTCCACCGAGGGAAGTGCGGTGTTCACGAGCAGCCGGCCCACCTGCGTGATGCTGAATCTGGTTGAAGCCGGCAAACAGTTGAATACGTTCTGCCGCGGAGAAGACGCCGCCGAGATTAAACGTGGTCGCGTCGTAATCGAGCGTGCCGCCACGCACCGTGCGAGCGCCGAACGCGGGGTTCTGTCGGAAATCGTCGATATCGACCGTGAAATCCTCGTACCGCACGCCGCCACAAAGGTTGACACGCGTGCCAAGCGGAATGTTCACCTGTGCGAAGCCGGCAAGACTCCGCTGATCGAGCGGCGGCGTCCACGTGAAGCCGGTGTTCACCGGCTCTTCGTGGTGATACCACACGTAGTCAGTTCCCCAGGTGAGCGCCGCGCCATTTGCAAACCGAAGCGGCGTCTGAACGTCGACTCGCGCGCCGATCTTTCGGAACTGTGGGTTCAGCTGGCCGCCGCCGAAACTGAAGTAGTCGTTCAGACGACGGTAATGCAGGTGCAGGAACTGGGTGCTCACTTGACTACCGGCAACGTTGGCGTGTTCGTAGGAGAAGGTGTACGTCCCCTGTCGCTTGTACGGCCGTTCCGCCGGAAAGCCGAGGTCCTCAGGGGTCCCAATACCTAGCGGCAGCTCGACGGCGCGTGCCTTCCGCACGCCAATGACGCCGTCCGTTGATCCGAAATGCCACATCCTTCCTCGCCCAGTACAGGTGAGCCGAGCCGCTAATGCGCTGCTGCGCGTCCACCC
>JAIVJE010000453.1:2475-6249 GCA_020200195.1 Acidobacteriota bacterium
GAAACAGCCGGAATGATTCGCTATCGCCCGCATGCGTTGTGGAGAATGTCGTGCCGATCTCAGATGAGAGCGAAGGCGTCGCTCGCGCGCCGCTCTTCGTAATGATGTTGATGATGCCGCCGGTCGCCTCGGAGCCGTAGGCGGCACTCGCCCCGCGCACCACTTCAACGCGCTCGATACGCGACGGATCGATGCGGCTCAACTCGTCGAGCGCGCCTTGCCGCAGCTCGAAATTCTGCGGCACGCCGTCCAGAAGCACGAGCATCCCACGGCCCCGAAGGTTCTGACCGAAGTTGCTCTCGCTCTCGCGGCTCAGACCGAAGCCCGGGAGTGTCTTGCCGAGGATCGTGTGCAGGTTGCGTGTCAGCGTCGCCTGCTCGTCCAGCGTCTCGCGATCGAGCACCGTAACGGAGGCCGGGATCGCCGCAACGGGCGTCACGACACGCGTGGCAGTCACGGTGACCGTCTCAGTTACTGCGCCCGCCTCGAATCGTAAATCGAGATTGCGGGTCGGTTCGGTCGCCGTGATCGCAATCCCACGCACGACGGCTGGTTTCAACCCAAACAGTTCCGCCGTCACGTCGTAGGTTCCTGGTGGGACGTTCCGAAACTCGTATCGCCCGTTGCCGTCGCTCAGCGCCTTCCTGCGAGTCTGCCGGTCTGGCTCGCCGATGCTTGCGATCACGGTCGCGCCGGGAACTACGGCACCTGTTGCGTCCAACACCCGTCCTGCGAGCGAGGCTCCATCATTCTGTTGCGCCCACGTTGGTGCAGACAGCACCAACACCAGAAGTGCGGACCTGAGCGCAGGCCACGCGCAGTTTTGGATCCGAGCGCGACAAAAGCGGCGAATCAGTGACATCGATAGACCATCCCGGTCAATGTGAGGTGGCGCTCGAGGCGCGCCACTGCTGTTCGAAACCTACCGGCCAGCAAAGAGCAACGTGCTCGCAGAGTTCACGAAGCCTCAGTGCGGACCGACAGCCGCTGCGGTGGCAGCCAGCTGCGCAAATTCTGTGGCGCTGAATGTCAACGTGAGGTTCTGTAACCGAAGATGTACGCATCCGTTCACACACTGGTACACGCCCCAACCGGGTGTGTTGGACAGTGCGTCGTTCCCTTGTTCAGGCACCTCGTGCATGAAATCTCCTACCGACCGTTACAGCGGTCACGAGCTTCCGACCGCGCTGATGTTCGAGGCCTCTGTTCGATATCCCGCCGCGTGTTGCCACACCTGACGGGCTCTTCTCGCTGCTTATGAAACTCGAGATTTCTTTCAGCGCTCCCCAGCCATCGCCAAAACCCACGTGACGAGCCGGTCATCCGGCATCAATGCCGCGCTGGCCATCGTGTATGTAAGACCTTCGAGACGCTCACGGAGACCTCGTTCGATGCCACCAAATGAGATGAGCAAGGGGACGACGAGGGCGCGGCGCCCGGCCTCAACGTGCTTCGTCACCAATACGCGGAGTTCCGCCGTCGCCTGATCTCTCACCGGCTTCGGCGCGTCATCGCGAAGCGTCAGATAGTCAACCGCTGCAAATTTCTCAGTCCTCATAATCCGTCCCGCCAGCGACTCCATGTCCGCGAGCCACCGACGGTTTTCCTCGTCTCCGTTCGGACCATGAGCAACGATCACGACGGCCTCTTCAGGGGGGGTGCGACTGATCGAAAGGGCGCGGCTCGTCAAAATGTCGGCAACGATCGGGTGATCGTTGAGCGCGGGGGTCATCCGAATCGGGACGGAAGAGTTCACAGGCGATTTCGGATCTGCGGCCGGATCCGCATGTCCCGCGTGCGAATCGTGCCCGTTAGCCGCAGCGCCCGAACCTGACGTTGCAACCGGCGTCGAGTGGTTCATCTTCGCGTAGATCGCCAGTTCAGGTGGCGCCTCGGAACGTTGACCCAGAAGATACTCGGTCGACGTGATCACCGAGCTCCAGGAAGAGACAAACAATGGCACCGCGACGATCTCCGTTGCGCCGCGCGCCCGCAAGCGATCGACGGCAGCCTGGATGTTCGCGCGGGTGGCCATTCCAAAAGCGACTTCCGTCGGCTTCGCACGGTCAACCTGCTCTGCGAGCTTCGTGACATGTGCGTTCCATTCAGCGCTGCCACCGTGCGCAAGCAGCAGGATTCCAGGTCCTTCGGCGTATGACGTACCTGTGAGCCCGATCGCGAGGACCAAGCCACAGAGAATGGTTCGAGCGTTCAACATGTGCGTGCTCCGGTCGAATGAGTGAAGCAAGTTAGCGAGCCGAGAATGCCCACTGCACGCCGACACGTGCGGTGCGTCCTGCGTCCGGGCGATAGATGGCGGCTGGAGCACCGGTCGGCAAGAACACCCCTGTATTCGGATCCTGACTGTCGGCCAGGTTCTCGATCGTCAGAAATGCCGACAGCCCTCGTCCGATCCGCTGCGACACAAAGGCGTCCCAGAGCGCAAACTTCGGCGCGACGGTGTCCTGAACGCCGCCCGCCGCGGTCGCACGAGCCGCGATCCATGAACTGAAGAAGGTGCCGCGTACGCTCGCACGGAGACCCGATTGCCGCGGCTGCCATGAGACACGGACGTGACCGTGATGTCGATGAGGCCCCGTCAACGCCAGGTCAGTCTCGGTATCTCGCGCGGACAGATAGGTATAAGCCCCGCCGACGGAGATGGCATTCGTGAGGGCGGCTTCGCTGTCGAGCTCGACTCCTTGCGTAGCCACGTCGAACAGGTTGCGATACGTGAGGATCGGACGCCCGAGCGCTGGTCGAAAGGACGGATCGAGGCCTTCGCGAGCAAGGAGATCCGCCAGCTGTTGAGTCGTGGTCGCGACTCCGATCGTGACAGATTCAATCAGATCGCGAACGTCGTTCCGGAACACGTTCACGCCAAGGCGGGCTCGTCGTCTCGGCGCGATGTACTCGCCCCCAAGCTGCCACGAGTGCGCGTACTCCGGCGCCAGAGTGGGATTGCCGATGACCTGATAGAAATTCGACGGACTGAGAAATCGATAATACAACTGGCCCAGATCAGGTGCGCGAAACCCACGGCCGTACGATGCCCGCGCGTGAAACGCGTCACTCAGGCGGTAATTCGCCGCAACCTTCGGTGAGACAGCGGTCTCGAACTGCGATCGCCGGTCCACACGCGCACCGACCGTAGTCGTCAGGCGATTCGTCGCGCTCCACCGGTGCTGCGCCCACGCGACCGCTGTGTCCGATTCGTGGCCTCCGAACTCGTCGCGGACGCGGTTCGTGCCCTGATAATGATCGCGAGACCACTCGGTTCCGGCCTGCAACATCTGCCGTGCTCCGATCGTGTGCGACACCGCCACATCGATCTTTCCGTAGCGTTCCTCGAGCACACCTCGCGCGAGTGGCGTCGATCGCGGCGGTGCCAGACGTCCGGCGGATTCCTCCGTGTAGCTGGATACATACCCCCGCATGTCCACGGTCGTATTTCGCCCCACGAGCCACCGGCCAAACAGATTGACGCTTAGGGCGCGATCCTGGACATCGTCCTCCTGCGGTCCGAGCTCGCCGTTCGAATGCCCGGCCATCTCGTTGTGATAGCCAGTGATCAATCCGCCGAGTGAAAAAGAGGGAGTGAACTGCCGCTGCAACTTCGCGAGGGCATCGTACCGGCGATACGGCGCGCCGGTCGTATCGAAGGTCGTCGGCGTGAGATCGAACCCGTCGTGCTGATGGCGCTCGACGCTGAAGATCCCGTAGGTCCGCTCCCGCTTGTATCCCCCGTCGATTCGTGAGCCCACAACGCCGAAG
>JAIVJE010000296.1 GCA_020200195.1 Acidobacteriota bacterium
ACTGCGGATCGACAGCAGTCGGTTCGACTGGACCGAGCACGCAGCCGGTGCGGAGACGGTCGCCGAGCGGTACGAGGACACGCGCGCCGACGGCCGGGAAATCGACATCGTCGGGCAGGGAGTACGTCAATGCATCGAGGGCGGGGACGGGCACGGCGACGCGGACGAGGCGCATGCGCCTAGTCCGCGGATTCCTGCAGGAGGCCGCGAACCTTCTTCATGTCCTCCCACACGTCGCGCTTGCGCTCGGGGCTCCTCAGCAGAAACGCCGGGTGAAACGTGGGAATCAGCTTGGCGCCGCGGTACTCGAAGATACGGCCGCGCAACCGCGAGATCGGATCCTGGGTCTTCAGGAGGGTCTTGGCCGCAAACGTCCCAAGCGCGACGATCACCTTCGGCTGTATCGCGTCGATCTGGCGAAACAGAAACGGTTCGCATTTCTCGACCTCGCTCGGCTCAGGATTGCGATTGCCGGGCGGGCGGCACTTGATGACGTTCGCGATGTAGACATCATCGCGGCTGAGCCCGATTGCCTCGATGATCCTGGTGAGGAGCTGGCCGGCGCGGCCGACGAACGGGATACCCTGCACGTCTTCGTCGCCGCCCGGCGCCTCTCCCACGAACATCAGGTTCGCGGACGGGTTTCCGACACCGAACACGATCTGCTTCCGTCCCATCGCATGGAGCTGGCAGCGCGTGCAGTCCCCGATGTCTTCGCGAGTCGCGCGGAGCAGCTCGGCGGCCGACCGCATCACCCGCACAGGGACCGGGACCGCGTCGTCCGGCACGACAGGATCGGTAGGGTCCCCGGGCGGCGATAGGGTCGGTCCAACACGGCGCCGCCACGCGGGATCGCGGCTGATGCCGGTGACGCCCAGTTCCTGGTAGAACTTCAGGTGTTCTGTGAGTTGATTCTTGTCCAATGGGCTGGGCCAAAGTGCCAAGGTGCCAAGCTAACCTGCCAAAGTGCAAGGTTCTACGTGCAGCCAAATTTAGCGCCGGTCGCGCGCCAGATTCAGTAAGCGTTCTGCGCGGTCGAGGACGATGCTGGCGAGGGCGGTTTTTGGGCCGAGTGGGAAGGGCTCGTCACCGTTCGCGTCCACGAGCGTCGCGGCGTTGAGATCTGAATCGAACCCCGCGTCACGTCTCGAGATGTCGTTGGCGACGATGAGATCGACTCCCTTGCGCTTCAGTTTTTCGCGCCCTCGAGCTACGGGATCGCCGCTTTCGGCGGCGAATCCGATGAGCACAGGCCGCGGCGCCTGTCCACGCGCGCGGCCCAGGTCCGCCAGTATGTCCGGCGTTCGAACCAACCTCAGATCCAGCGGGGCCTCCGCCTTCTCGATCTTCCCCTCCGCACCCCCGTCAGCGGGCGTGTAATCGGCCACAGCGGCGGCCATCACGATCACGTCAGCCTGCGCCGCGTGCCGCCCGACAGCGGCGTGCATCTCCGCCGCGCTGCGCACACTGATGACTTCAGCACCACTCGGGGCCGCCAGCGCAGACGGACCGGATACGAGGATGACGCGCGCGCCCCGACGCGCCGCTTCCGCAGCGATGGCGTACCCCATCCGTCCGCTCGAGCGGTTACCGATGTATCGCACGGCGTCGATGTCTTCGTAGGTCGGGCCCGCCGTGACGACAACGAGCCGGCCGAGCAACGACCCGCGCGGTTCGAGGACACGAACCGCGGCCTCGACGATCGCTTCGGGGTCGGCGAGGCGGCCCTTCCCTATCCACCCGCACGCCAGGTAGCCATCCCCTGGCTCGACGAAGCGCACGCCACGCGCGCCGAGCGTCGTCAGATTTCGGCGCACGGCCTCGTGCTCGAGCATGTTCGTATTCATGGCGGGCGCGATGAGCACGGGGGCGCGCGTTGCCAGGTACAGCGAGGTCAGGAAATCGTCGGCGATACCGTTGGCAAACTTGCCGATGATGTTCGCGGTGGCGGGCGCGACCACCAGCAGCGCCGCATCCGTCGCAAGAGAGATGTGCTCGATGTCCGCATTGGCGCCGCGGGCGTATTGATCCGTGATCACCGGCCGCCGTGTAATCGCCTCGAACGTGACCTCTCCGACGAAGCGACGCGCCGAGCGCGTCATGATCGCCGCCACTTCGTGGCCGTGCTTCTGCAGGCCTCTCACGACCTCGACGGCTTTGTAAGCGCCGATTCCGCCGGACACACCCAACGCTACGAGCGCCATGTCTGCCTCAAATCCGCCCGGCGTCAGCGTCCTCGTGGTCGGTGCGGAGGACCTTGCCCTCGCGCACTTCCTTCTGCGCGAGCCGCACAGCCTTCTCCGTTCCCGTGGTCCTCGGCGTGCAGCCAGCGAGCAGCTGTCGGGCTCGCGCGCCCGCAACGACCACGAATTCAAATCTTCCAGGGACTGCGGTTCGGTCTGTCACTGCGTTTCCTCTCGTAAGAACGTATCGACGATGTATTCCGTGATCACCCGCACGGATCGAAGTCGGGCGCGTTCGGCCAGGACGATTGCGCGGAGCCGATCCACGCACGCCTCGAGCTCGTCGTTGACGACAACGTAGTCGTATTCGGTGACGGCGGCGACCTCCGCGCGCGCGGTACGCAGTCGGTGTTGCATCGCCGCTTCCGTGTCCTGGCTCCTGCCTCGCAGCCGGTGTTCGAGGACGGCAAACGACGGCGGCATGACGAACACGCCAACCATGTCCGGACACCGGCGCCGCACCTGGCGTGCTCCCTCTACGTCGATCACGAGTACCAGGTCCCGCCCGGCGGCAAGGTCGCGCTCGGCGTCCGCCGCGCTCGTGCCATAGAGGTTGCCGAAGACGTCCGCCCACTCGAGAAAGGCGTCCGCCGCGATCATCTCTTCGAAGCGCTCGCGTGTAATGAAATTATAGTCCACCCCGTCCGATTCCCCCGCGCGCGCGGGGCGGGATGTATAGGAGCGGGACACCGCCAGGCTGGGGACGACGTGCGCGAGACGCTCGACGACGGTGGTCTTGCCGGTGCCCGAGGGGGCCGACACCACGAAGAGCAGTCCACGCCGGTCCGGCCACAGGGCCACGTCACTCGACATTCTGCACCTGCTCGCGCATCTTCTCGAGCTCCGCCTTCAGCGACACGATCAGCTCGGACACGCCAGGACCTTCGGCCTTGGACCCCGCTGTGTTCACTTCGCGGTTCATTTCCTGGAGCAGAAAATCGAGCTTGCGTCCGCAGGGTTCGGACGAATCCGAGAGTGCCTGCCAATGGTCGAGGTGCCCTCGAAACCGCACGACTTCCTCGGTGATGTCCGAGCGTCCGGCGAATCTGGCGATTTCCTGGGCGACCAACGTTTCGTCCACGAAGCCGTCAGCTTTCAGCTCCCGCACCCGTTCGAGCAGGCGCCCCTGCAGCCCGCTGATGCCGTCGCGTGCAGCTTCCGCAACACGCTCGAACAGATCACCTAGCAACACGCGCCGCGAGTCCAGCTCCGTCCTCAGATAGCTGCCTTCACGGGTCCGCATCGCATCGAGCTCGTCGAACGCCGCGCCGACGGCCTCTTCGACGCGCGCTGTCAGACGCGCCAATTGGTCGTCCGACGTCTCCGACCCTTCGGAACGCTCCCGGATCACGATGGCCTGCGGAAACCTCAGCAGATCACCGGGTGTCAACGCTCCGCTGACGTGACCGCGTTCGCGTGCGCGCTCGAGCGCGGCCCCCAGCGCATCGAGGAAGGCTTCGTTGAGCTCGACCTCCGGCGCGGGAGCGCGGCGCGGCTGCACGGCGACGCTGAGCTCCACACGGCCGCGTGAGACGTGTTTCTGTGCGAGCGCTCGTATGCGGCTTTCAGCGGCAGCAAGTGATGGCGGGATTCGGAGCTGCAGATCGAGAAACCTGTGATTCACCGCGCGGATGGTGACGCTGACGGTCGCCGCCTCGTCATCTTTTGTCAGGGAGGCGAACCCCGTCATGCTCTTGATCATGCCGACGGCCCCGTCTTGACGACCCCCCGTTCGAACGCCGACTCGACCGGGTGCTCGGGTTCCCGGTCGAACAGCTGCAGATCGTAGAGCTTCGCGTAGACGCCCCCGGGTCGTGCCAGCAGCTCGTCATGACGGCCGATCTCGACGACGCGCCCCCGATCGAGTGCCACGATCGAATCGGCACGGCGCACTGTTGACAGCCGGTGGGCGATCACGAAAGCCGTGCGGTTCCGCATCAGATTCGCGAGCGCCTCCTGCACGAGCTGCTCGGACTGCGAGTCGAGCGACGAAGTCGCTTCATCCAGGATCAGGACGGGAGAGTTCTTCAAGAGAGCGCGCGCGATGGCCAGTCGCTGCCGCTGCCCACCCGACAGTCTCTGTCCGCGCT
The DNA here is from genome assembly GCA_020200195.1 of Acidobacteriota bacterium. GTDB lineage: Bacteria > Acidobacteriota > Vicinamibacteria > Vicinamibacterales > 2-12-FULL-66-21 > JAIVJE01. Next base: position 4,334 of record JAIVJE010000296.1, read on the forward strand.
CGCCGATGCGCGTGGCATACCCTTCCGGCAGCGTGACGATGAACTCGTGAGCGTGTGCCGTGTTGGCGGCCGCCTCGATCTCTGACTGAGACGCACCAGGCGATCCGTAGGCGATGTTGTTCGCGATCGTATCGTCGAACAACACCGTCTCCTGCGTGACAATGCCAATCTGCGCCCGCAGCGATCTGAGCGTAACGTCACGGATGTCCACGCCGTCGATCAGAATGGCCCCGCCGGTCACGTCGTAGAACCGCGGGATGAGATTGACGAGCGTGGTCTTTCCGGCGCCGCTGAGGCCCACCAGCGCGACGACCTGCCCGGCGCGCACCGGGAAGGACACGTCGCGCAGGATGTACTTGGCGCCGCCGTCTTCATAGGCAAACGAGACGCCGCGGAACTCGATGCCGTGGCGGAGCGGCGAAAGCGGCTGTGCCCCCGGCCGCTCCATGACTTCCGACTGGGTATCGAGAATCTCGAAGATGCGCTCGGACGCCGCCATCGCCTGCTGAAGGTTGGTGTTCACGCGGCTCAGCTTCTTGATGGGCGTGTACATCATGAATGCCGCAAAAATGAATCCCGTGAACTCCCCCTGCGTGAGAACGCCCGACGCGATCCGCTGGCTTCCGTACCAAATGAGTCCGACAATCGCGACGCCCCCGAGCAGCTCCATGATCGGCGGCAGCAGCGACAGCGTGCTCGTCACCTTCAGGTTGGTGCGATACAACCGGTGCGACGCGGCGTCGAAACGTGCGGCTTCGTGCGCCTCGGCGCTGAACGCCTTGACGATCCGGTGACCGGTGAACGCCTCGACCGTGATGTGCGACAGCCGCTCCAGTTCTTCCTGACTGCGCCGCGTCGATCGACGGACTCTCTGGCCGAGCCGAATCAACGGGTAGACCACGATAGGAGCGCTCGTCAGGCAGACCAGCGCGAGCCGGTAATCGCGGTAGAACATCAAGCCTGCGAACCCGACGAGCGCGAGCCCCTCGCGCAGCAGGTCACCGACAGTCTCCGACACCGCCTGTTGCACCTGATTGACGTCGTTGGTGATCCGAGACATCAACTGGCCGCTGGTGCGGCGCCCGAAGAAGCCGGCAGACTGATCGAGGATGTGCCGGAACAGCTGATTGCGGATGTCCCGGACCACGCGTTGCCCGATGTCGGTCATCAGGTACGCGGAGAAATAGGCGCCGAGCCCCTTGAGCAAGTACGCCCCGATGACCGCCCAGGCCCAATATGGCAGGCTGTCGGCGCCGGGCAGGACCCGGTCGATGATCGGCGTGATGAGGTAAGCGACCCCCGCGGAGGCGGCGGCATAAATCAGCATGGCCGCGATCGCCGCGGCCAGCCGCCCGCGATACGGACGGGAATACCCGAACAGGCGAGGGAGTGGATTCACTCAGAGAACCGGTATTTCAGCAGCACCCAGAGCGCGACGACGCCGTCACGCCATGTGATCTTCTTCCCTTCCTCGTAGCCGCGGCCGTCGTACGTGATCGGCACTTCGTAGACTCGATAGTGGCGCTTGAAAATCTTCGCGGTCATCTCCGGCTCGATGCCGAACCCGTCCGACTCCAGGGTCATCGACCGGAGAACCTCGGTGCGCATCACCTTGTAACAGGTTTCCATGTCCGTCAACATCGTGTTGTACAGGACGTTGGTGAGGAGCGTCAGCAATCGGTTGCCGGCGTAGTGGGTGAACAGGAACACGCGGTGCCGGCCGAGGAACCGCGACCCGTACACGACGTCAGCCCGCCCCTGGCAGATGAGCTCGATCAGCTCGGGGAACTCCTCGGGCGAGTACTCGAGGTCCGCATCCTGGATGACGACCAGGTCTCCTGATACAGCCTCGAATCCCCGTCTGAGCGCCGAACCCTTCCCGGCATTCTGAGGCTGGATTATCAGCGTGAACGCCAGCTGCCCTTGGAGCGCCGCCAGGATGTCCCGCGTTCCGTCCTTCGACCCATCGTCCACGACGATCAGCTCGATGCGGAGCGGTACGGCGAGGACCCGGCGGATCATCTCCTCGACCGTGTCACGCTCGTTGTAGACCGGCATCACGACCGAGAGCAGCGGGTCGATCAGCGCGCCGCGCAGCCGCGGCATCAGCGAAGAACCTTGTCCGAGTAGCCGTGCGGATGCGTCTCACGCCAGCGCCAGGCGGTCTCGACGATCGTCGAGATGTCTTCGAACTGCGGGCGCCACTCCAGGTCGCGTTTGATCCGTGCGCTCGACGCGTAAAGCACGGCGGGGTCTCCCTCGCGTCGCGGTCCCATGGTGTACGGCACCTTCCGGCCGCTCACGCGCTCGACCGCGTCGATGACGTCGCGCACCGAAGTCGGCTGACCGTTCCCGAGGTTGTAGACGGAAGAGGGGGCGCCCCGCTCGAGAGCGTCGAGTGCGAGGACATGGGCGGCGGCCAGGTCGGTGACGTGGACGTAGTCGCGAAGACAGGTGCCGTCCGCGGTGTCGTAGTCGTCGCCGAAGATCTGGAACGACGCACGTCCCAACGCTGCGTCGATGGCGCGCGGGATGACGTGAATCTCCGGGTCGTGATCCTCGCCGAGCTCGCCATCGGGGTCTGCCCCCGCCGCGTTGAAGTATCGCATCGCAATCGAACGCAGCCCGTAGGCCCGGTCGTAATGCGGCAGTGCACGCTCGATGGCCAGCTTCGTTTCGCCATATGCGTTAATCGGCTTCGTCGGATGCTGCTCAGTGATTGGCGTCTCCTCCGGGTTGCCGAAGACCGCGGCCGTTGAAGACAACACCAGATGCCGTACGTCTCCGGCGAGCATCGCGTCGAACAGCGACAGCGTGCCAGCCACGTTGTTGTGGTAGTAGCGGGCTGGTTCGCGAACGGATTCCCCGACCGACAGCCAGGCCGCAAAGTGCATGACCGCACCCACGTCGTGCGACCGGAGCACGTCGGTCAGGCGTGCCGTGTCGTGGATGTCTCCTTCGACCACCGTGCACCCGCCAGAAACGGGCAGACGATGACCGGCGCTGAAGTTGTCGTACACCACCACCTGCCTGCCGCGCTGGCGGAGCGCTTTGACCGCGTGGCTGCCGATGTAACCGGCTCCACCCGTGACGAGGACCGCAGACCCCATCATGACCGTCCCATCGAAAAGTACGAGAACCCGTACCCGCGGATCTGCTCAGGGTTGTAGAGGTTACGGCCGTCGAAAATGACGGCGGCACGCATCAGTTTCCGCATCCGGGTAAAGTCCGGTTCCCGGAACTCGTTCCATTCGGTCACGATCGCCAGCGCGTCGGCGCCGGTCAGCGCGGCATACGCGTTGTCGGCATAGGTAATCCTGGATCCGAAGATCCCGCGCGCCACCTTCATGGCCTCCGGGTCGTAGGCCTGAACCGTCGCCCCCGCCCCCAGCAGCCCGTTGATCAGCGGGATGGAGGGCGCTTCCCGCATATCGTCCGTGCGGGGCTTGAAGGCCAGCCCCCAGACGGCAATCCGCTTGTTCTTGAGGGATCCGAAGTGATTCTCGAGCTTTACCAGCAGTCGGAGTTTCTGCCTGTCGTTCACGCCCTCGACGGCGCGGAGGATCTGGAATTCATAGTCCTTCCCTGCCGCGAATCGCAGCATCGCCTTGACATCCTTTGGAAAGCAGCTGCCGCCGTAGCCGACGCCCGGAAACAGAAATGAGGGGCCGATCCGGCGATCCGAAGCCACAGCGCGCCGCACCTGATCGACGTCGGCGCCGACGGCCTCACACACGTTCGCGACTTCGTTCATGAACGAGATGCGGGTGGCCAGCATGGCGTTCGCGGCGTACTTGCAGAGCTCCGCGCTGGCACAGTCCATCAGCATGATCGGGGCGCCCGTGCGGGTGAACGGAGCGTAGAGCTCCTTCATCAGCTCCGCGGCGCGCGGATCTTCCGCGCCGATCACGACGCGGTCGGGCTTCATGAAGTCCTCTATTGCCGCTCCCTGCTTGAGGAATTCGGGATTGCTGACCACGCTGAACGGGTGCGTTGTCTCGCGCCGAACGACCTCGCGCACCTGCGCGGCCGTCCCGACCGGGACCGTACTCTTGTTGACGATGACCTTGTAACCGTCCATCGCACGCGCGATATCGCGCGCGACGCCCATGACCTGTTGCAGATCTGCCGAGCCATCCTCTCCGGTGGGCGTCGCGACCGCGATGAAAATGATCTGGGAATTGCGGACCCCCCGCGGAAGCGCCGTCGTGAAGGTGAGTCGCTTCTCCGTGTGATTGCGGCGAACGAGCTCCTCCAGGCCGGGTTCGTAAATCGGAATCTTCCCCCGCTGCAGCAGGCGGACTTTCGCGGGATCTTTGTCCACACAGATGACGATGTTGCCGTTTTCGGCGAGACACGCGCCCGCCACGAGTCCGACGTAACCGCTACCGACGATCGCAATTCTCATCCGCTGAGGCTCCCCGGTCGAAACAAACCCCTAACGCTAGCATACGGCCAAAAAACCTGTCAAGCTATTGAAAGACAAGGATTTGCCGTCACCGTCCAGCGCGACTGGCTGTGCTACGATTCGCCGACGTGCGCATCCTGTTCGACTATCGCCCGGCCCTGCGGCAGCGCACGGGCGTCGGCGAGTACGTCCATCAGCTGGCGACGGCGTTGGTTTCGCAGCTCGGGCCCGGTGACGACCTCACGGTGTTCTCGAGCTCATGGAAGGATCGACTGGCAAAGGATGCCGTCACAGGCGCGCACCCGGTCGATGCGCGCGTTCCTGTCCGCTTGCTGAATCTAGCCTGGCATCGCCTTTCCTGGCCGCCGGTCGAGCTCCTTGCAGGTCATCAAGACATTGCCCACGCCTTTCACCCGCTCCTGATCCCGGCGCGGAGCGCCGCCCAGGTCGTCACGATTAATGACCTGTATTTCCTGGACAGGCCGGAGGACACTCAACGTGAAATCCGCCGCGACTACCGGAATCTGGCTTCGGCACACGCCCGGCGGGCCGACCACGTGATTGCGATTTCCGAGTACACCGCCGGGCTGGCGGCCAATAGGTTGGAAGTGCCTTCCGATCGGATTACGGTCTGTCGTCCTGGCGCGCCTAAGTGGACACCTCGCCAGAACGCGCCGTCGACCGGCCCGATCCTGTTCATCGGCACCCTCGAGCCGCGCAAGAATCTGGACACGCTGGTACGCGCCTACGCACGCGTCCTGGCTTCGCGCTCCGACGCGCCTCCGCTCGTCGTCGCCGGCCGAACAACGGACCAATCGGCCTTCGTGTTGCGAGCGCTGTCCGCTCCCGACATGAAAGGGCGCGCCCGGCACGTCGGCTACGTCACCGACGCCGAGCGTGAAGCCCTGTACCGCGGGGCCTCGATGCTGGTCGTGCCGTCGCTGGACGAGGGCTTCGGAATGACAGCTCTGGAAGCGATGACAATCGGCGTTCCGGTCATCGCCGCGAACCGAGGGGCACTGCCCGAAGTCGTCGGCGATGCAGGGATGCTCATCGAGCCGCTGGATGACGCGGCGATCGCGAACGCCATGCAGCGGCTGTTGGACGACCCGGCCCGAATGCGTAGCTGCGCTGACGCCGGTAGACGACGTGCGGCGTCGTTCACCTGGAGCGACAGCGCGACGCGCCTGCGAGGCGCGTACCAGTCGGCCCTCCGCCGACGACGGGACAGGGGCTCGGCGTGAAGCCGCTGCGTATCGGGATCGACGCCCGGGAATTGCTCGGCGATGCCACCGGCGTCGGCCGGTATCTTGGCGAGCTGGTCACCCGATGGACCAGTCGGTCCGACGCAAACCGGCGATGTCTTGTGCTGTACGCTCCGGAGGCGTTGCCACTCGACGTACCGCCGGGCACGACGGAGCACCGGGTCATCGGCGAGGGGCGTGGCACCTGGTGGGAACAGACGTGGCTCCGACGCGCGGTTCGGAGTGACCGGCCGGATGTTTTCTTCGCTCCGGCCTACACGGCGCCGCTCGGCACGGGCGTGCCGCTCGCGGTCACGATCCATGACATCTCGTTCATCGCGCATCCCGAGTGGTTCCGACCGCGTGAGGGATTGCGGCGACGGTGGCTGACACGGCGCGCCGCCGGCAGCGCCGAAGTCATTCTTACGGTTTCGGATTTCTCGCGCAGGGAGATCGAATCGAAGCTCCGCGTGGACCCGGCGCGCATTCGAGTGATCACCGAGGGAGTCACGCGCAAGACGCCGGGAGTACCGCGGGGCCGGCAGCCGCTGGTGCTCTATGTCGGATCGCTCTTCAATCGCCGGCGCCTGCCGGACCTGATCGCCGCGTTTTCTCGGGCGACGAAGGATCTCCCTGCGGCTCGCCTCGTCATCGTGGGCGATGATCGGACGTGGCCACCGCAGGACCTCCGCGCATGCGCGATGGCGCACGACGTCGATCGCCGCACTGAGTTTCTTTCCTTCATTCCGGATGGCGATCTCGCGCGGCTTTACGCGCGCGCCTGCGTCTTCGCATTCCTCTCCGAGTACGAGGGCTTCGGACTGACGCCCCTGGAAGCGCTCTCGGCCGGGGTACCGATCGTCGTCCTCGACACTCCGGTAGCGCGGGAGGTATACGGAGACGCCGCCTGGTACGTCGCGAAAGACGACATCGGTGGAACGGCCGCTGCACTGCGCCGATGTCTGCTCGATCCGGCAGCGTCCGCAGGCCCACTCGCCCATGCACCCGCGGTACTCGCGCGATATTCCTGGGACGACGCAGCCAGACGGACGCTCGAGGTGATTGAAGACATCGCCCGATGACCGACCTGTCAATCATCATCGTCAGCTTCAACGCCAGGGCGCATCTGCTGAACTGTTTGCGCTCGCTGTCGGAGGCGCCGCCCGTCATCCCCCATGACGTCACCGTCGTCGACAACGCCTCCACGGACGGAAGCGCTGCGGCGGCGAGGGCGCAGTCGCCGCCGATCCGGGTCATCGATCAGGATCGGAACATCGGTTTCGCGGCAGCCAATAACGTCGGTATCCGCGCGACGTCGGGAGAGCTCGTCCTGTTGCTGAACAACGACACGATCGTGCCGGCGGGGGCGATCGATACGCTCGTTGCCCGCCTTGCGGCGCACTCCGCCGCCGCCATCGCCGGCCCCCGGCTCGTGGATGGGAATGGCGCGGCCGAGCTCTCGTTCGGCACGATGATGTCGCCGTTCGCCGAGTTGCGGCAGAAGGTGATCACAGGTCTCTACAGGCGGCAGGTGTCAGCCGTCACCGCGTGGGTCGAGAACGCCACCAGGCGCGAGCGGTTCGTGGACTGGGTGAGCGGCGCGGCGCTCCTCGTGTACCGCCGCGACGCAGAGGCTGCCGGTCTGCTCGACGAGCGCTATTTCCTGTATGCCGAGGACGTCGACTTCTGCGCGGCCGTCCGCGCGCGAGGGCGAGGCGTGCTGTTCGCGCCAGCCTCCGCGATCACACACGTGCGCGGCCAGTCGAGGGCGACCGCTCCGTACGAAATGCATGCAGCATACCGGCGGAGCCAGATCGCGTTCTACGAGAAGCACCAGCCGCACTGGGCGCCAATGTTGAAGGTGTATCTCCGGCTCAAAGGCCAGCTGCCCGACGTCGTCCCGCCCTCGCGTTGATGCGCCTCGATGTAACATCGTGCCCACAGTGCGGATTGCCATCGACGCCCGGAAGCTCCGCGACTTCGGGATCGGCACGTACGTCCGCAACCTGCTCCGACACCTGTCGAGGATCGATCGTCAGACGGAGTACGTGGTCTTGTGCCGCATCGAGGACTGCGGCGCGGTCGAGGAGCTCGGCGAGAACTTCCGCGCCGTGCCGGAGCCGGCGCCTGCGTATTCCATTCGCGAGCAATTCCGGGTGCCACTCGATCTTCGGCGTGAGCGGGTGGACCTTTTTCACGCGCCGCATTACGTGCTCCCGCCGCTCACGCCGTGCCGGTCGGTCGTCACGATTCACGACTGCATCCACCTGCAGTTTCCCCAATATCTGCCCCACCGCCTTGGCCACGCTTACGCGCGGACCGCGTTGTGGATCGCGGCGCACCGCTCATCGCGCGTGTTGACGGTATCCGAGGCGTCAAAGCGCGACATTCTTCGCTATTTCAGGGTGCCGGCGGCGAAAGTCGACGTGATCTACAACGCGATCGACGAGCGTTTCAACGAGGCGCCGCCTGCCGACGAGGTAGAGCGTGTGCGGGAGCGGTATCAACTCAACGATCCGTTCGTGCTGTACGCCGGCAACATCAAGCCGCACAAGAACCTCGAGCGGTTGATCGAGGCGTTCTACCTCCTGCGGCGGCACGGGCTCGAACACGTCAAGCTGCTCATCATCGGCGACGAGATCTCGAAGTACGCGACGCTGAGACGCGCGGTGCACCGGTACAAGCTCCACAAGCACGTGCGCTTCTTCGGTTTCGTTCCCGACAGGACGCTGGCGGTGCTCTACCGCCTCGCCGCGGTATTCGTCTTCCCGTCGCTCTACGAAGGGTTCGGGCTGCCGCCGCTCGAAGCCATGGCCAGCGGGACGCCCGTGGTGACGTCGAACGTGTCGTCGCTGCCTGAAGTCGTCGGCGACGCCGCGCTCTTAATCGATCCGAACGATCCCGCGGCGATTGCCGAGGCGTTGCGGCGCGTGCTGACGGACCCCGCGTTGCGCGACGACCTGCGCGCGCGCGGCTTGGTCCGCGTCCGGGATTTCTCGTGGGAGCGCTCGGTCCGCCGCGTGCGAGAGATCTATGACGAGGTCCTCGCCGGATGATCGGACCCGGCCGCGAGGCCTGCCCTCGCGAGGTGCCAGGGTCCGTGGGGGTGCCACCCCGCGGGTGCCAGAAATGAACGTCGCCATCCTGCACGATTGGCTGACCGGGATGCGCGGCGGCGAAAAGGTGCTCGAAGCGATTTGCGAGCTGTACCCCGACGCGACGCTTCACACGCTGGTACGCGTGCCCGGCACGGTCTCCTCAGCCATCGAGAGCCGTCGTATCCGGACGTCACCGGTGCAGGCCCTGCCCGCCTCGGGCCGGCTGTATCGCCACTATCTGCCGTTGTTTCCCACGGTCGTCGAGCTGATCGACCTCGACCGGTACGACCTGATCATCAGCAGTAGCCACTGCGCCGTGAAGTCGGTCGTCAAGCCGCCCTGCGCCGTGCATGTGTGCTACTGCCACTCACCCATGCGCTACGCGTGGGATCAGTTCGACGCGTACTTCGGACCCGCTCAGGTCGGAGCCACCGTCAGCCGTGTTCTGCGACCGGTCATGGCCTGGCTGGCCAGGTGGGATGCCGCGACCGCGGGCCGCGTCGACCGCTTTCTCGCGAATTCTCAGTATGTTGCGGGTCGGATCCGCCGATACTATAATCGCGGGTCGACCGTTGTGTATCCTCCAGTAGACACTACCTTTTAC
>JAIVJE010000454.1 GCA_020200195.1 Acidobacteriota bacterium
CTTCTGGATTGCGGCGAACATGGGTGCTCTCGCGGAGTCGTTCGGCCTGCGACAGGGGCTCAAGTACCGCGCCGACATCAAGAACGAGCTGCTCACCGTCCTGAGACTGGATCCGGCGTTTCAACAGGGGTCCGCGGACCGCGCGCTCGGCCGGTGGTACTACAAAGTCCCCGGGCTGTTCGGGGGGAGCAAGAAAAAATCAGAGCAGCATCTGCGGGCGTCCCTCGAGTACGGGCCGCACAGCACCGCCTCCAGGTTCTTCCTCGCCGAGACGTTGCTGGAACTCAATCGCGCTCAGGAGGCGCGCGCAGAGTTGCAGAAGGTGCTGGAGGCGCCGATCGACCTTGACTGGGGGCCCGAGGACCGCGTCTTCAAAGCGCGCGCTCGTCGTCTCATGGCCAGCCTCCCGTAACACCATTCGACCCCGGAAAAGGGACAAGAGACAAGGGAGAAGGCACAAGGGGCCAGGGCAAGCGTTAGTACTTGTAGAACCCGTGTCCTGACTTCTTGCCCAGCCGGCCCGCCAGGACCATCCGCTTGAGGAGCGGCGGCGGAGCGTACGCGGGCTCCCGGTACTCGTCGAACATGATGTTCGCGATGTAGTACGTGGTGTCGAGGCCGACGAAGTCGAGCAGGGTGAACGGCCCCATCGGATGCCCGGTGCCGAGCTTCATGCCCTTGTCGATGTCTTCGACGGTACCCAGCCCGTGCTCGTACGACCGGATGGCGTCGAGTAGGTACGGGACCAGGAGCCTGTTCACGATGAACCCCGGCTTGTCCGGGGCGGTGATCGGCTCTTTGCCGAGCGACTGCGCGAACGCGAACACGGTCCGGTACGTCTCGTCGCTCGTCGTCAATGCGCGGATCACTTCGACGAGCTTCATCAAGGGAACGGGGTTGAAGAAGTGCAGTCCGGCGAAGCGATCGGGGCGGGTCGTGTTGGCCGCGAGCTCGGTGATGCAGAGTGACGACGTGTTCGAACAGAAGATCGTAGGCTTGGGCACGACCGCCTCGAGGGCGGTGAAGGCTTTCGCCTTCTCCTGGACTCTTGTAGCCGGCGGTTGCGCACACCTGCGCGATTCCGGACCCCATGAGCCCGCACCCCAGCACGCCGACAGTCTTGATATCCATATTCGGTTCCTAGTCAGTCACGCCGCACGGACGACACGGGCAATGGTCCAAGAACGCGAAGACGTGTCGTGGTGTCGGAAAGCCGTCAGCTCGTTCATTTCGTGTCTTCATCACACCGTTTCGACAATTGCCGCAATCCCCTGCCCGCCGCCGATGCATGCCGTCGCGAGCCCGCGCTTCAGCCGCCGGCGACGGAGCTCGAGCACCAGCGTCAGCAGCAGCCGGGTACCGGTCATGCCGAGTGGGTGACCGAGCGCGATAGCGCCGCCATTGACGTTGACCTTGTCCCTGTCGAGGGCAAGATCCTTCTCCACCGACAGGTACTGTGCAGCGAACGCTTCGTTGACCTCGATCAAGTCGATGTCGTTCAATGAGAGCTTCGACCTTTGGAGGACCAGGCGCGTTGCGGGCGAAGGCCCCATGCCCATGAGGGTCGGCTCCACGCCGACGGTCGCCCAGTGTGTCAGCCGCGCGAGCGGCGTCAGCCCGTGCTCTCTCACTCCCTTGGCGGAGGCCAACAGCAATGCGGCACCCCCGTCGACGATTCCCGACGCGTTTCCCGCCGTCACGCAGCCGTTCTTGCTGAAGGCCGATGGCAGCTGCGCCAGCCCCTCCATCGTCGAGTCCGGCCGCATGTGATCGTCCTGCGCGAACCGCTCCACGCCTTTCCGGCCTTTGATCTCGACGGGGACGACTTCCTCCGCGAGGCGCCCTTCCTTCCAGGCCCTGGCCGCGAGCTCCTGGCTTCGCAGGGCGTAGCGGTCCTGCTCCTCGCGCGATATCGCGTAATTCGCCGCGCAGTTTTCGGCGGTACCGGCCATCGTGCAGCCGCAATGGGTGTCGAGGAGCGCCGACCACAGCGTGTCTTCGAGCTTACCCTGGCCGAGCCGCAAGCCGCCGCGGAGCCCGCGGATGACGTGCGGCGCCTGGCTCATGCTCTCCATCCCACCGGTGAGGACGACGTCCGCTTCGTCCAGTTGAATCATCTGCCCACCGCTGATCGCGGCCTGAATGCCGGAGCCGCACAGCCGGTTGACCGTCAGCGCGGGCACCTCAATCGGAACTCCGGCCTTCAGTCCCACGTGACGGGCCCCATAGACGGCGTCCGAGCTGCTCTGCAGCACGTTGCCGAAGATCACGTGATCGACCGACTCCGGCGTGACGCCCGTGCGTTCCATCGCCGCGCGCGCCGCAATCGCGCCGAGCTCCAGCGCGGAGAAGTCTTTCAGCTTGCCCGTGTAGTCCGCCATGGGCGTGCGCGCGCCGCCCAGGATAAAGATGTCCTTATTCATCGAACCTCACTGTGACGCTGCACTCGCCGACGGCTATCACGCGGAACACGAAGGCTCTTCGTGTCTCGTGTCTTCGTGCGGGCCGCAGGCCAGCCGTCAGCTGCGTATCACTCCTGCTATGAAATCTCCCGCTTCCCTCGTGCCCAGCCGGCCTCCGACATCGGCCGTCACCTGATTCTCACGCACGGCCTTTGCCACCGCCGCGTCGATGGCGGCCGCTTCGTCCCTCGCCCCGAGCGTTTCGAGCATGAGCGCGGCCGACAGAATCGCCCCAATGGGATTCGCGATGTTCTTGCCAGCGAACTTCGGCGCGGACCCGTGGACCGGCTCGAACATCGACGTGCGACCCGGGTGAATGTTGCCTGACGCCGCCATCCCCAACCCACCCTGGAAAGTGGCGCCGAGGTCCGTGATGATGTCGCCGAACAGATTGTTGGTGACGATGACCTCGAACTGGGCGGGGTCGAGCACCATGTACATGGCGAGTGCGTCGATGTAGTAATGAGTGGTCGTGATCCCAGGGAAGTCGGCGCCGACCTCCTTGAACACGCGCTGCCACAACGCATGACCCTGCGTCATCGCGTTGCTCTTGTCCGCCATGCAGACTTTGGTCAGGCCGTGCGATCGGGCGAACTCGAACGCGTGCCGGATGATGCGGTGCACTCCCTTCCAGGTATTGATCTCCTCCTGGATCGCGACCTCGTCCTCGGTGCCGGCTTTGAATCGGCCGCCGACGCTCACGTACAAGCCTTCGGTATTCTCGCGAAACACCACGAAGTTCACGTCCCCGGGCCCACGACCTTTCAGTGGACATAGCCGCTCGTCAAGTAATTTGATGGGACGATAATTCACGTACAGATCGAGCTCGAACCTCGTGCCGAGCAGGATGTCGCGCGCGTGGCGATTGTCCGGCACCCGCGGATCACCCAGCGCGCCAATGAAGACCGCATCGAATTCGTCGCGCAGCATCGCGTAGCCGCCCGGTGGCATCGTCACGCCGGTTTCGAGGAAGTGGTCGGCGCCCCACGGCAAGCGCTCCAGGTCAGAGGCGCGGCCGAACTTCTCGTCGATCGCCTTCAGCACCTTCACGGCTTCGGCGGTGACTTCCTTACCGATGCCGTCGCCGGGAATAATCGCTATTCGCATGAATCAAGGTGCCACGTTACTCAAGTAAAGAGTGGGTGCCCACCTTGGCACCCTAGTCAAAGCGCTCAACCGCCATCGCCATGCCCAAGCCTCCACTGACGCAGAGGGTGGCCAGACCGCGCTTCACGTTTCGGCGCTTCATCTCGTGCAGGAGCGTCACCAGGATACGGGCGCCAGTACAGCCTATGGGGTGGCCCAGGGCAATCGCTCCGCCGTTGACGTTCAACTTGTCCGCCGGCATGGGCAGATCTCGCAAGACCGCCAGGACCTGCGGTGCAAAGGCTTCGTTCAGCTCGAACAGGTCGAAGTCCTCGAGCGTCAGGCCTGTCCGTGCGAACAGCTTCTGCACGGCGGGCACCGGCCCGATGCCCATGATCGTCGGGTCGACACCTGCCGAGGCCCAGCCCACAATCCGCGCCAACGGCTCGAGCCGCAGAGAGGAGGCTTTCCGGGCGCTCATCAACACGAGGGCCGCGCCGCCGTCGGTGATACCGGACGAGGTGCCGGGTGTGATGATCCCCGGCTTCCCGTTGAGGTCACCAAACACCGGAGCGAGCTTCTTCAGGCTCTCGATTGTCGTGTCGGCGCGCGGGTGCTCGTCGGTGTCGATCGTTACCGTGCGGCCCTTGGCGTCGGTCACTGCCACCGGCGCGATCTCGTCGCGGAAGCGGCCGGCCGCGACGGCGTCGGCCGCGCGCCGCTGCGTCTCGAGGGCGTACGCGTCAGATTCCTCGCGGGTAATCGCGTACTGGCGGCCGAGTACCTCCGCCGTCTCTCCCATGATCAGGCCGGAAAGCGAGCACGTGAATCCGTCACGGTACATCGCGTCGATCAGCGTGAAGTTGCCCATCTTGTGACCCCAGCGTGCGTCCTCGGAGTCCACGAGATACGGCATGCGGCTCATCGACTCGATGCCGCCCGCGACGACCACCTCGGATTCGCCCAGCATGATCGACTGCGCACCGCCGGCGACCGCCTGCATGCCGGAGGCGCAGGCCTTGTTGATCGTCTGGGCC
>JAIVJE010000455.1:0-7373 GCA_020200195.1 Acidobacteriota bacterium
GCAGTCCGGCGTCCCGTTCTCGGTCATCATCGAGAACACGCCGGTCGGCGCCAAGTGGCTGCAGAAATACGGGTCGTTTTACGTCCAGGATGCGTGGACGATCGCCGGGCGGCTGACGCTGAACCTTGGTGTCCGGTACGACCATATCCGCGCGATCACCCCGGACCAGTCGTCGGGCGGCGGCGACTTCGCGACAACCTACCTGGCGGACGCCTTTCCCGAGCTGAAGGAGCACGGGTTTCCGCGAAAAGACCTGTGGGCCTGGAACAGCATGGCGCCGCGGGCGGCGGTCTCGTTCGACATCGATCGGGCGCGCAAAACCGTGCTCAAAGCCGGATACGCGCGCTACTACCATTTCCTGAATTCGCAGCAGATCTGGTCGGCGAATCCAAACTTCCCGCTGTTCATCACCCTCCGCTGGAACGATCTGAACGGTGACAGCCGGTTCCAGCTTGGCGAGGAAGGGACGCTGTTATCGGTGACGGGCGGCAGCAACACCGGGCTCGATCCCGAGATCCGCCATCCGCACAGCGACGAGCTCACGATTGGTATCGGGCACGAGATCGTACGGGATTTCTCCGTGAACGCCAACTTCATCTACCGCACGGATAGCGACCTCATCTACAACGTGAACTCCGGCATTCCGTTCAGTAGCTATACTCCGGTCGAGGTCATCGACCCCGGTTCGGACGGGGTCGTCGGCGGCGGCGACGACGCGCCGCTCACCGTCTACGCGCAGGATCCCGCAACGTTCGGCAGGGGGCGATCGCTGCTCGCCAACCCGAGCGAGTTCGGATTCGAGAACGGACGGACGTACACAGGATTCGAGGTGATTGGGAACAAGCGACTCTCGAACCGGTGGCAGTTTGTCGGTTCGCTGGTGGTGTCGAAGATGGAGGTGACCACGCCGACGTCCGAGGCCGGCGGAGCAATCGGCAACATCTTCCAGACACCCAACAACGTTCTGAACACGCGTGGCATCGACGATTTGAACCAGAAATACCAGATCAAGCTGCAAGGCACGTACATCGCGCCCTACGGGATCGTGGTGAGCGGCCTCTACCGGTACGGCTCCGGCCTGCCTTACACGCGGCAGCTCGTCGTGCGCGGGCTGCCGCAGGGGCCCATTACCGTCCTCGCGGAGCCGCGCGGCTCGCGGACAAGCGACGCCTACCACTGGACCGACCTGCGCGCGGAAAAGACGTTCACGTTACCCGGCGCCACCAGCCGCCGGCGGCTTGGCGTGATTCTCGATCTGTTCAACATTACGAACGCGTCGACCGTCCTTCAGTACGGCAGCCGGACCGGCATCGACCTTGGAGTGCCGCGCGTGGTGCGCAATCCGCGGATCGCGCGCTTCGGCGTGCGATTCGGCTGGTAGCGGTCATGCGCGTCATCAAGCGATCAATCGCGGTCGTGTGTGCCGTCGCGCTGACCGCCTGCTTCGCCGCCCGCACCGTCAGTCAGGCTGCAACAGCGGCTCCCGCGGGACGCCAGGCCGGCCGCATGAACCAGCCGGCCCCCGCGACGCAGACGGGGCCGGCGCTCATGCTCACCAACGCGTGGCTCATCGACGGCACGGGCGCACCGGCCGTCGAAGACGCGTGGATTCACATTGCTGACGGACGGATTGCGGACGTCGGCAGGGGCGCTCCGCCGGCGGCGCCCGGCGCGCGGGTTCTCGATCTCAAGGGTCGTACGGTGCTCCCCGGGCTCTCGGATATGCACGTGCATCTCGGGGCGTTGCCGCAAGCCCGATGGATGCTGAAGTTGCTGCTGGCCCACGGCGTGACCAACATCAAGGAGGCCGGCAATACGCTCGGCAACCTCGCAGCGATCCGGCGTTGGATGGCTGAGGACAGGCGGCTTCCGCACCTGTACATCAGTGGTGCGACGCTGAACGGCAGCGAGGCGGACCTCCAGTTCCTGCCCGCTGGCGGCCGCACGAGAACGCTGCTCGACAACAACCTCGCGTTCGGAGTCGATTTCATCAAGATTCACAACTGGATTTCTTCATTCGCGCTGAAGCAGATCGCCGCCTTCTCCGAGGCCCACGATCTGTATCTGACGGGCCACGTGCCATTGAGCGTCACGAGCGTCGCCGCGATCGACGCCGGGATGACAATCCTCGAGCACGTCCGCGTGCACCAGGGCGAAGTGATCGACGATCCGCAAGTCGTCGCACGGTTTCCTCTCGATCTCGTGGTCATGCGGCGGACCGGCTACTGGGCTTTCCTGAAGTCGGAGAACCCGGTGGCTCGAGCGACCCTCGACGCGTGGGCGCAGCGGAAGAACAGGTTCTTCAGCGATCCGACCTTGGTCGTGCAGGAGGCGCTGGGCTACGCCGACGATCCGGCGAAACGTGACGCCCCCGAGATGCGGCTCATCAGCCCCGCGATGGCGCGACAATGGCCGCAGGCAACGAAAGTATACGGGGATCTGTCGCCGGAGGAGTTCGCAGTGGCGAAGGGGTCGGTCACGGGAATGATCGCGTTCGTTGGCGCCGCCCATCGGCGTGGGATCCGAATCCTGACCGGCACCGATACCGCGGTCCCGTACCGGCGGCGAGCTGCTCGATCGCCCACGACTCTTGTCTGACGCGGCGCAGCTCGCCGCCGCGGATCTGCCGGCCAAGACGGTACCTCCTTCCCCGCAGAACGACTGACGTGGCCCGATCGCCGCTGCTGCTGACGCGCCGTGAGTTCAGCATCGCCGTCGGCGCCCCTCTCGTGTTCGCTCCGTCCTCGGCACAAGGACAGCCGACGCGTGCGGTCCTGACGGCAGCGGTCGCGCGCGAGGTCTACCGGCGGAGCATCGCGATCGACGGTCTGGCCAGCCCGAACGCGTTCAACGTGAACTGGCCGCCGCGCGACCAGCCGCTGACGGCCGCGCAGCTCGAGAACGTTCGCCAGTCCGGTCTGACCGCCATCAACCTCACCGTCAGTGACTTCACGTACGAAGAGACGGTGGCCAAGATCGCATACTGGGCGCGCGAAATGACCCTTCATCCCGAACGGCTCCGCCTCGTCCGGTCGACACGCGACATCGCCCAAAGCAAGAACGACGGCGTCCTCGGCCTGATGCTTGGCTTCCAGTTCGCCGACATGCTCGGGCGCGACGTGTCGAGAGTCGATGTCTTTTACCATCTCGGCGTCCGCGTCGTGCAGCTCACGTACAACGACCGGAACTTCCTGGGGGACGGCTGCCTCGAGCCGGGGAACGCGGGCCTGAGCGCGTTCGGACGGGACGTGGTCGCCCGCATGAACGAGCTGGGAACGGCCGTCGATCTGAGCCACTGCGGAACACAGACCACCGCCGACGGCATCGCCGCGTCACGGGGACCGGTACTCATCACGCACAGCGGCTGCCGCGAAGTGTACCGTCACCCTCGAAATAAGGAGGATCGAGAGCTACGGGCGTTGGCCGAGCGGGGCGGCGTGATTGGGATTTTTCTGATGCCGTTTTTAGGTGGTACCGGCGCGGCCACGATCGACGTCCTGATGCGCCACGTGGAGCACGCGCTGAACGTGTGCGGCGCCGATCACGTCGGCATCGGAAGCGATCTCAGTATCAGCCCCGTGGAGGAAAGCCCCGACTACGTGAAGGCAAAGGCGGCGTTCACCGTGATGCGGACCAAGCGCGGCATCGTCGCGCCTGACGAGGACCGGCCGCTGTACGTGCCCGAGCTGAACTACCCCCGCCGCCTGGAAGGGATCGCGGTCGCCCTTGCGGCCCGCGGGCATTCCTCGGCCGTGATCGAAAAGGTCATCGGCGGAAATTTCTACCGCGCCCTCAGCGACATCTGGCGCGCATGAGCACGTCCGCCTCAGGATCGTCGCCGCCTGCAGCGCCTGCAGCGGCGTCAGGCCGGCGTCGGCGAGCAGCCCCAGCTCGTGCTGCAGTCCGAAACCGGGTAACAGCGTTCCCAGGCCGACGCCGTCCGTTCCCGCGACGATGGGTACACCCGCCTGCGCCAGCATCCTGACGAACTGCAGCCGCTTGCGGAAGCTGGCGCGCGCCGCCTCCTTCAGCTCCGGAGGAAGCGTGAAGATTGCGACGTCGGGCGCGCTCGTCCAGCGGCGGAGGAGCGCTCCGGGCAGGTACTGATTGTTGGGATCCTTCGCCGGATCGGCCGACGGCGCTGCATAGAACTCATCGGTGGTCAGCGTCGGATCGAGAAAGATTTTCTTGGTCGCGAGCAGCGCAACGAGTTGCGCAAGCCGCGGCGAATCGAGGTCGAATGCCTGCCACAGCAGCGTCTCGCGTTCGGTCACCGGCAGGAAATCAATCTTGTCCGCCTCGGCCTTCGGCAGCAGCTCTCTCCCGGTCACCCGAATGTGCTCGAGGCCGTCCATCCCGAGTTCGATCGCGCGCGTCATCGTCAGCGTCCGCGGCACGTGCCCGATCACGGGGACGCCGCGGGCATGCGCCGTGCGCAGAATGGTCACCAGCGCGGCTTCCGTGACGTTGTTGTACACCTTGATGTAATCGACGCCCTGATCGATCAGGAACGTCACCGCGCTCGCGGCCCGCTCGGGAGTGTCCACCAGGATGCACCCCGCCGGCCAGACCGGCGGCTTCCCGTCGAGCATGGGTCCCGTGAAGAACAGCCGAGGGCCGATCCGTTCCCCCGAGGTGAGCGACTCGCGCGTAAGGCGAAGGACGGTCAGATTGCCGGAGGGATCCCGGATCGTCGTCACGCCGTTCGCGAGATACAGCTCGAGCGGCAGGCCGGCGTTCACACCCTCCGAGATGTGCGCGTGCATGTCGACAAGCCCCGGGACAATCCATTTCCCGCGAGCGTCCACGACGCGCGCTTCGGCCGGGACCTGCACGTCGGATCGGGTTCCCACTCTTGCGATACGTTCTCCGTTCAGGAGCAGGACGCCGTCAGGGACGGTCGAACCCGTGGCCACATCGATGATCGTTCCACCCATGATCGCTACCTGCGTCACGGGACGCGATTGGCGCTCCGCTGATTCTTCCGCGCTGGGAACGGAAGCCCAGAGACACAGGGCGATCAGTGTCAATGCTTTCACGTCGAGCTCCTGTAGGCGTGGCGTCGGTTACCGCACCCGCCGGTAGGTCAGGTTTCCAGACTGCTGCTCGGTCTCGAATGAGGCCGGCCACCCGCTGCCATCGAGCCGCAGAGTGCTGCGGAACGACGCGTTGTTCCGTCGCGTGTCGAGCGTGTACACGCGAACCGGCACAGAACGACCGGCGACGTCCGCCGTGGCATCAGGCGCCCGCTCGACGTCGACGGTCGCGTCCAGCAGGTTCACCGCATTCCCCAGCTCCAAGTCGGAGCGCTGAAGCCTGAGGTGCCCCCCAACGGTCAACCCCTTCAGGCGTTCCGACAGAAGCAGTTGCGTCGCGACCATCGGAGATCCGATGACGCCAGGCTGCAAGCGCGGATCTCCCTTGGAAATGTCGAGTGTGGCTTGGCCATCGGGCCAGTTCCGATTCAACTGAAGCGTCTCGACTCGACCAGTCGTATCGAGAACCAGGCGCAGTGAAACGGTCGCCTCGTTCAGCGGCTCGGATATGGCCTGCGCCGCGAGCAGTCTTCGGCCGTCCGGGAGTTTCTTCAGGACGACACGCTCTGCGCCGTCAGGTATGCCCTCGAAGCTCGCGTCGTACTCGGCGTAGAACTCGGCGCCATCACCTGGAAACGCCGGCATGGCGGCAAAGCTTGCGGTGCGCCTGGAGTAGGAATCCGCCAGTTCGTTCAGCATCCGTTGCAGTTCCGCCGCCGGCAGCCAGCGACCCCGAATCATGACGCCCGCGAGCCGCGCGACATTCGCCACATCGTCCAGCGGGTTGCCGTCCACCAGCAAAAGGTCGGCACGGCGTCCCGGTTCGACCGTGCCGAAATCGGCAAGGCCGTCGAGGAACTCGGCCGCGTCGCGCGTGCCTGCGCGGATGGCTTCGTACGGGGTGAGGCCAGCGGCGACCAGGTTGCGCAGTTCCTCATGGATCGAAAACCCTGGCGCGACAAACGGGTTGGGCGTATCCGTCCCGAGCAGTATTCGCGCGTGCGCCCGGTGCAGGGATGACACGAGTGCATTGCGAAGAGTATCGCCGCGTCGTTGCAGCTCCCAGTCGCGCGCGGTACGATCCCGCATGCGAAAGTCCTTGGTCGGATCCCATCCCGCGCGCAGGCGCGGAGGCACGAAGCGCATCTCGGGGCGCGCGAGCAGCGTGGCAGCCTCGGTGGACGGCACGAACTTCTGCGCCACGACGAGGGTCACGCTGTTCCAGACGCCGGCCCTTGCGGTCGCTGTGGCAACGGTGGAAAATCGCCCCTCGTCTACATATGCCGGCAGCTGCCGCAACAGACGGCGATCCGATGCGCCGATGAGCGGCGAGGACGCGGTTTGTGTCGCCTCGAAATATCCGGTCAGGTGTTCGATCGACGCCTGCTTCGCGTCCAGTGCGGCGTCGAGGCCCGCCGCGGCCGGCACGTGTCCGACCACCTTGATGCCGTGCCGCCCGGCCGCAGCGAAGAGCGCCGCATAGGCCTCTCGCGACAGCATGCTGTACACCTTCACGAAGTCGTAACCCGCCCGTTTCTGGTCAGCCACCACTCGCTCGGCCTCTTCAGGGGTTTCGACGACGACGCTGGTGTTCCAGATTGGCGGCGTACCATCGATGAGGGGGCCGGTCGTGTAGATCGTGGGACCCAGGCGCTCGCCTGATGCGATCTCGCGGCGCCACGTCAGGTGACGCGGCGCGCCCCACATGTTGCGCACCGTCGTCACGCCGTTGGCCACGAACAGCATCAGCGTTCGCTGGTCCCAGAGGTGGACGTGCATGTCGGCGAGCCCGGGCATCATGAACTTGCCGCGGCCATCGATCCGCTCGGCGCCGGAGGGCACCGCGACTTCGGCTGACGAGGCGACGGCGGCGATCCGTCCATCGACCACCAGAACGGTCTGATCGTGGAGAACGCGCTCTCGATCCATTGGCACCACGGTGGCATGCTCGAACGCCAGCGTCTGCGAAACGGCCGGGCGCAGAGCGACGGCGGCGCGCCCGGGCCCCTCTGTGGCAGTGACGAGCACGAGGAGCGCGCTAGCCGCCCTGATTCCGGAGACTTGCAACGAATGAGTCAAGGTTCGAGTCAACATGTCTGGGCCCCCGCACAGCGAAGCCTTGAGTGACGAGGCCCTAGCCCGCATTATTCGTGAAGGGGTCGAGTTCGGTATCAGGGCGTTGTGATGGTAGCGCAAAGCCGCAATGACACGGTGACCGCGACGAGGGGGAGGCATGCGCGACGCGGAAGCACGGAGACGGCGGCCACGACGATGACGCGAAGACAGCTCCGCTGTGATGACCGACGGCGAGCGACCGGAGATCGGATGGTTAGCCGG
>JAIVJE010000455.1:7492-8795 GCA_020200195.1 Acidobacteriota bacterium
GCCCAGAAGCGACCGCAACTCGTGCGGCCGATCTGGAGTCCCTCGTGGAGTTCCTTGATCCGATTCTCGATGTCCCCCCGGGCACAGTAGACGTGCGCATAGATCCAACGCGGCGACTGTCGCAGAGTCGTGATCACGAAGCGGGCGTTGTCGCGCGGCTCCCGGCCCGCCAGGCGCACCACTTTGGCTTTGATGATCACGCGGCGTGCGTGCGGCCATTTCCCGGCGGCGTAGTGCGTGTCGGTGTAGGCGTGCTCGGTCTGCCCGCTCGCCTCGCTCAGGGCGCGTACCTCGACCATCGTCGGTTCGGCGAACCCGCGTCAACACCGCGTTTTCCGCCATGGCGACGACATAGTCCAGTCGGGGCTCGTCGTCGAGAAAGTCAAGGATCTCCGGGGTCGCGAAGCCGCCATCGAGGCGGACCAGGAATCGCGCCGTCGGGAAGTCATAGCGTCCCGAGCGCGCCATTGGTCACGAGCGTGGTGCGGCCCGCGCTCAGAGTCGCGCGCGGCACGAACAGCCACAGGGGCCCGCCGGGCGAGCGAAGGGTGCCGCCGGATTCCCAGTTCTCGCCAAGCGATACGCGCACGGCCCCTGCGCCGTAACCGTAGTACGGCGGCTCGCCGGACGGGAGCGCAGCGACCAGAAGCGGGTTTACGCCCAGCACCATTTCGCCGACCTTGTCGACATCCCCGCCCATGCGCGCCCACAGCGCGTCGAATGCGGCCTGGTCGCGCGCGGCTTGCCGTCGCACGATGCGGCCGCGCTCGAAGTGCAGCGTGACTTGCTCCGACAGGTAGCCCCCTTCGCCAACACGGGCGACCAGCCGGCCCTCGGCCGACTCGGCGTCGGGAATGAAGCGCAGAGCGCCCGCGGGAAACTCTATTTCGCGATCTCGCACCGAGACGGCCCGTCGCGCGCGGGCCGCGGAGATGTCGCCGTCACTCTTGTGGAACCAGGCATCGGCGGGAACGCGCATCCGAAGGTCGGTGCCATCCGGAGACGTGAGGTGCATCGTCTGATTGCGGAGCGCCGCGATGAATTTGTCCTGTTCCTTCGAGAGCGCCGCGTGATCGGTGTCCAGAATGGCGCGTTCGTAGAGCGGAACGAGCTGCCGGATCTCGTCGTCGCTGCGAGCGCCGAGTGGCGGCAACACCCAATGGTTGTGGATGGCCCGCGCGCGGGACGCGTCGATGAGCCGTTCCCACCTGAGCCCCGGCGACAGGTTGTTGCGTCCAGCGAGCCAGAGAAAGATATCCGTTCGCGCGAAGGTCGGCTCGAGGAACTCGATGTAGGCGTCCGC
>JAIVJE010000165.1 GCA_020200195.1 Acidobacteriota bacterium
GGCGCCATGCGGGGCGGAGTGAAAGCTCATCGGATGTTCCTTGCCAACGACGATGTAACTGCGAGTGCCCATCGAGCCGGGAATCATCGCCCAATTGCTTCGGCGCGCCTCAATGGCCCCCTTACGGGTGACCCAGACGCGGCTGCCGAAATGCTGCTCTTCCTGCGTGAAGTTGTGATGCGAATTGATGCGCTGCAGCTCCAGCGTCGGCGGGTTGTTGTGCTCGCCGTACACCGCGCGCCTCACCTCCGTCAGCACGCGGTCCATCATCTCGTTGCGATTGTGCAGCGCGAACTGTTGCGCCCAGTTCAAGTCGCGGAGATAAGCGGCAAACGCGGGATGGTCCTCTGGCAGATACGCGAGGTCGCGGTCGGGAAGGCGCACGCCCATCGACGCGCAGAGCTGTTGCGCCACCTTGATGTAGTGGCTGCCAATCTTGTTGCCCACGCCGCGAGACCCTGAGTGCAACGTGACCCAGACGGCTCCGTCGCCATCCTCGGCGAGCTCGATGAAGTGGTTGCCACCACCCAGGGTTCCCAGGGCAAGGCGCCAGTTCTTGTCGTATTGGTCGGGCGTTGCGCGGCTCTCTTTGGCCAGGACCTCGAGTAGGTGAACGCGTTCGGCGGCAGTCGCGGTGACCTTTGCGTTGTTCTTGCCGGCGCTCATGGGGATACGCCGTTCGATGCCGGCGCGGACAGCCGGAGGCGCGGCAATATCAGCGCGCTTGAGGGGCGTCCGAACAGCGATCATGCCGCAGCCGATGTCAACGCCTACGGCTGCGGGGATCACGGCGCCTTGGGTTGCAAGGACGGTCCCGACCGTCGCGCCCTTTCCGTAATGGCAGTCGGGCATGACAGCGACGTGCTTGAACACGAATGGCATCGAAGCCGTGTTGAGGATCTGCTGCTGCGCCGCAGGCTCGATCGTGTTCCACGGCAGGAAGACCACTGCCTTGTCGTTGACCGTTTCCACGGTATTGAAAGCTATCGTCGTCACGCAGGTGGGTCAAGGGACATTCGACGCGCCGAGACCTGTGGTTCCGCGTCGGTCTGTTTGCCCGACTTTGTGCGTTCTCTTGGGCCCGTGAACGGATCGCTGAGGCGGGACAGGAACGCGGCGCGCCGCGTCATGATGGATAACGCTCAGCGATCGCAGCGCCGAGCGTCGCCATGCGCTGAGCGGCAATCCCGGAGCGCTGCACACGGTCATTGTCCCACCTGAGAGAAGCTACCGGGCGAAGGTGCGCTCGTCGCCGGCTTTCGGTGGCTGGCGCTCCGCCTTCACGCGAAACGCGAGACTGATGCGCTCGCCCACGGCCGCGCGTGTCTTGGGGACGCCGTGCGTGTAGTGAATCTGCGTCTCGTAGCCCATGACAAGAAGGCTGCCGGGTTCCAAATCGACATGCATGGAACGGCGGGGTGCGGCCTTCGCGCGGATGGTCATCCGCCGCGTCGCGCCCAGTGAAAGAAGGGCGATGGGGAACCCTTCGCAAATGTCATACAGGTGGTCGTTGTGCGGCGCCACGCTGTCGCGGCCGTCACGGTATAAGTTGAGCCCCACGCTGTTGAACGGCACGCCGAGATGGGCGACGACGCGCCTCGCCGCTTCCCGAATCTCCGCCGGCGTCGCGCCGGATGCGGGATCGAGGCGGAAGTGGCCGAGCAGCCGCGGCACATCGACCTCGCGGTCGTACATTTCGCGCCGCTCAGATCGCCACGTCACCCCGCTGTGTAGCTCTGTGAACCAGGTCTGCGCGGTTTCCGCATCGACGAACTCAGGAGTGTACGTGATTCGGCCGCGCTCGTCGTCCGCGAGAGTGCCTTGGCACGAATCGAATAGCTTGAGCTGCGACACCTGTTTCCAGTTTCGCATCCGTGACGAATCGAGTCTATGACCGAACCGCGTGCAGGCCGACGCCTCGATGCTGCCCATCCGGGAGCCGGCGCGTCGCGTCGAGTACCGGCCCCCCTGCGCCCAACGTCCCCGCCGGCGGAAATGGTAACGTGTGGCTTCGACAGCGGCCGGTGCCGTCGCGGCTCACGGTTAGATCGCTCTCAGTTTTAGGGCCGGCGCCGACTTTCTTCAATCCCTATGTCGATCACGTGCCTCGTCGCAGGGTCGGGGGCGCAGCACCGACGGTAGCTCATTGTGCTCGCGGGCTTCGCGCTGGGATACTTCAGTGGGAGCCCGTCATCGACATCAACGGCATGGTCAGCGCGGCGCTTCGCGACTTCGCCTGGGTCCAGAGCTCGACCCAGAGCCGCTGGGGCTACAAGCGCGCGGCCGCGGCGGTGCGACAACTCGAACGTCCGCTGCCCGATGTGCTCGACGCCGGCATCCTGCCGCGCATTCACGGCATCGGTCCGGCGTCGACGCGCATCATCCTCGAAGTTCTCGAGCACGGCTTTTCTCCCACCGTCGAGCACGCGATTGCCGCGAGCGGACAGCAGCACGAAATCGCCCGGCGTCGTGCCCTCCGCACCGGCTTCCTGAGCCGCGCCGAGGTCGTCCGGATCATCGCCATCGATGTCCCCAGTATGGTCAATGTCGAGGACTATCGCGGCGACTGCCAGATGCATTCAGTGTGGAGCGATGGGCTCGAGACGATTGCCCAAATGGCCGAGGGCGCAATGGCGCGCGGCTGGAACCGAATCGCGATGACGGATCACTCGAAAGGGCTAGCTATCGCCGGAGGCATGTCGATCGAGACGATGCGACGCCAGCATGACGAGATCAACGCCCTCAACCACACCTTCGAGGGACGATTTCGGGTGTTGAAGGGCGTCGAGGCCAATATCTTCACCGATGGCACGCTGGACTTGAAAGGTGAGGAACTGGCGGGCGTCGAGATGCTGCTGGCAGCTCCCCATTCGAAGCTTCGCCTCCTCGACGATCAGACCGATCGCATGCTCGCCGCGGTCCGCACCCCTGGCGTGCACGTGCTCGCCCATCCGCGCGGTCGCATGTCCGACTCGCGGCCGGGCATCACGGCGGACTGGGACCGCGTGTTCGAGGAAGCGGCGGCGCGCGGCGTCGCGATCGAGATCGACGGTGATCCCGCTCGCCAGGATCTCGATTATCAGCTCGCCGATCGCGCCCGTGAAGGAGGCTGCCTGTTCGCGCTCGACAGCGACGCCCACGACACTCAGGCATTCATCTATACCGACACGGCGATCGCGCACGCGCGACTCGCTGGCATCCCCGCTTCGCGGGTGATTAATTGCTGGGATCTGCCACGGTTGCTCGGCTGGCTGGATGATCACCGGGGGTAAGGCGGCGAGAGAGATGCTTGACCGATCTTCAGGTTAGCGAACTGGCCACGGGCGCTCCGGTTGTTTTTAACGTTCACGGTAGAACGAGCGTTTCCCTCTATGAATTGTGTGCCGGTGGGGACCACCGTTCAGCAGATGAGGCTGGCGCGGCCGGGTTTGCTGCGATCAAAGGATCCGCCCCGCTTGATGGATCGCCGTGTTTAAATGGCCGAGTGTGAAGCCTGTGAGACTCACGCGGGAGGTGCGATGTCTAATCCTCTGACGATGAAGTCGTGGTCACCATATGTGGTCGGCGTGGGTATCGGCATGCTGAGCTGGTTCGCGTTCGCCTCTGCCAACAAGCACCTCGCAATCACGCTGCAGTTCGAGCATGTGGCCGCGCTGACCGAGAGGGCCGCTATGCCAGACGCCGCGCGGCGGAACCCGTATTATGCGGTCAGGGCGGCGGAGGGTAAGTCGCCCAAGGTGAGCTGGGACGCGTTCGCGACGGCGATCTCCGCAGCGTTCCTGATGTACGGGACCGAAGGACGACAGTATGTTTGAGTCACCAGACACACTCGCGTTAGGCCTTATCACGGGCGTGGCTTTCGGGTTCCTCCTCCAGAAAGGCGGCGTCGCCAACTATCAGACGATTCTCGGTCAGCTCCTCTTGCGGAACTGGACCGTTGTGAAGATCATGGGTACCGCTATCGCTGTCGGCGCCGTGGGTGTGTACGCTCTCGTCGGTGGCGGTGCAGCGACGCTCGACATCTGGTCCTTTCAGATCGGCGGTGTCATCGTTGGCGCGCTACTCTTTGGCGTAGGGCTGGCGGTTTTCGGCTACTGTCCTGGCACATCTGTCACGGCGTCCGGCCAAGGCAGTCGTGACGCGATGATGGGAGTCGCCGGGATGGCAGTTGGCGCCGGGGTGTTCGTTGCCGCGTACCCGTCTCTGGAGCCAGTGATCAACGGCTTCGGCGACGTCGGGAAAATTACGCTTGTGGAACTGCTCGGAGTCTCCCCGTGGACAGTCATTCTCGCCCTCGTCGTCATGGTCACGGTCGCACTATGGCTCGTCGAACGGCACGAAGGCAGCGGAACGCGCCCGCCACCGGCGCACGGTGAAACGGCACTTAAGCCGCGACCCGCCGCACCGGCGAGGGAGCGATCGGCATAAAACCGTTGTAATGCGGCGCGGTCGCGGGCAGCCTGCGACCGCCTATTTTTTCTTGCTGCTTCGACCCGATCTGCCTCGCGCCCGACGCGACGAGGGGGACGACTGCTCGTCGGGAGGATTCAGCAGCGCTTCGCGGTTCACGCGGGACTTGGCGATTTGCGTCAGTTTGTCATTTGCCGCCTTTTCCTCCTCAAGGGTCTGTCCAAGAAGTTCCTTGGCCTTGTCTTCGCCAAGTAGTTCCGCGAAGTACGCGAGTGTGCCGTACGACGCGATCTCGTAGTGTTCGACCTTCTGGGCGCCAGCGATGAGGGCGGCGTCGAGCACCGCCCCATCGAGCTCCTCCATCGCACGCTTGCCTTCTTCGACGATACCGCGGATTCCCTCACAACTCTTCCCCCGTGCCGTTTC
The DNA here is from genome assembly GCA_020200195.1 of Acidobacteriota bacterium. Lineage (GTDB taxonomy): Bacteria > Acidobacteriota > Vicinamibacteria > Vicinamibacterales > 2-12-FULL-66-21 > JAIVJE01. The sequence goes on from JAIVJE010000165.1 coordinate 4,837, forward strand.
CCCGAGCGTACGGAAGACTTGCTCGAGGCGGGTCACCTGCTTCTCAGTCTCGGCCAGGTGGTTCTTGAACGCGACCTGCAATTCATCGGCGCCAGCGGCTTTTGCCATCTTCGGAAGCGCGCGCGTCAATTGTTTTTCGCCATCGTACATGTCGCGCACTTCTTCCACAAACAGCTCCCGCAAAGTTTTCGCAGCCATCAACCCTCCTTTGACGATTACGTTCGTCGCATGCGTCGCCAGCCCCATACTGCCAGTGCGATGAGCAGAATGAGACCGCCAATGAGCAGAGCAAGTGTATTCCGGGCCATCGCATACGTTTCGGGAACGTTCGGCACCATCGGCTTCTGCTGATCTTCATCAAGGCCGACGCTCGCGACGACCACTGGACCCGACGGTCGAAGTGCCTGCTGTGCCGCACCCCAGTCGACAACATAGAGACTCGCGTCTGGTCCAAACAGCACCGGCCACTGACAGGCCGCCTGCGCGGGTACGGCGATGGCTGTTGAACACGCCGCCGAGCCCATCGACCTCGCGGCACTGGTCGAGGATCCTGCCCGGGTGGCGGCCGTCCCACCTGCCCGGATCCCGGCCCTGTTGTCACAACTGAGCGCGTTGCAGGGCGCAATGGCCGCACGCCTCATCTCCGCCGATCGTGACGAGCCCGTATCGAGCGAGGACACGCTGCTCACGGTCGACGAAGCCGCCGAGCGACTCGGCGTGTCAACGGACTGGCTGTTCCGGCGATCGCGAACGCTTCCGTTCGTCGTTCGTCTCGGCCGCCATCTCCGGTTCAGCAACCGCGGCATCGACCGCTACCTTCGCAACCGTACCGGTCGCTAACGCCGCATCACAGGAAGGAGGAGCAATGAGCAACACGACACGAGCACCAAGCACGCGGAAGACCGTGCCTGGCATGGGCCGAATCTTCCAGCGCGGCCATACCTTCTGGATCGCGTACTACCGTCACGGAAAGGAGCATCGAGAGAGCACGCACTCGGCGAACGAGAACGATGCGACGAAGCTCCTGAAGAAGCGGTACGGGGAGATCGCCAGCCGGCGGTTCGTGGGACCGCAGGAAGAGCGGGTGATGTTCGAGGATCTGGCGAAGGGCATCGAGCGCGACTACGCGCTGAGAGGCCTCCGCTCGACCAGGGCCGCGAAGGGTCGCATGCTGCATCTCAAGAAGCAGTTCGCCGGCATGCGCGCGCTGGACATCACACCTGATCGCGTTCGTGACTATCAGGCGCCGTCAAGTCCGGTTTGCTGACGGTGGTGCCGCCCTTCCCAAACCGCCTCGAGGAAAGCGCGCCACGCCAGGGCTTCTTCGAGCATGCCGAGTACCTCGCCGTCCGTCAGCATCTGACGCCGCCGGTGTATCAGGACGTTCTGGACTTCGCGTACTACTCAGGGTGGTGACGCGGAGAGGTCACGGGGCTGACCTGGCGGGAGATCGACATGGCCGGCAGCGTGATCCGATTGGACCCAGAACGCTCGAAGACAAAGACGGGAAGACTGCTGCCAATGTCGCAGCCTTTGAAGGAGGTGCTCCAACGACGAGTCGCTGCGAGACGACTGGATTGCGTGATGGTGTTCCATCGAGACGGCGATGAGATGATCGATTGGCGGAAGGCGTGGGCGGCAGCCTGCAAGCTCGCAGGACTGCCAGGGAAACGCTTGCACGACTGCCGGCGCACGGCCGCGCGCAACTTGATCCGCAGCGGCACGCCGGAGCGCGTGGCGATGCAGCTCACCGGTCACAAAACGCGTTCGGTCTTCGACCGCTACAACATCGTGAGCGAAAGCGACCTCAGAGCCGGCGTCGATCGACTCGCGGCGTACGTGAAGAAGCTACCGAAAGAAACGATCGTTGAGCCGCTGAAAAAGGCGGGAAGAGAGCGTCGGTAAAAATGACACGGACAAAAAGCGGACAATCACAAGAACGTCAGCGCTAACCTGCCCCCGCTCCAGCTGCTAAATCGACGATTTTCCGAATGATTTGGCGGAGGGGGAGGGATTCGAACCCCCGGTACCCTTCCGGGTACAGCGGTTTTCAAGACCGCCGCCATCGACCACTCGGCCACCCCTCCGGCTCGCCACATCGCACCTGCACGCGCAATGTGCACATCCATCTTACGATAGGCGGCCACAGGGAACGCCGCACCCAACGAACCCTGACGAACCTGAGGTTGCTATTTCGTCTGTTTGACCGCGAAGTTCAGTCCGGCGATCGTCATCGACCCGTTACGGTTCTTTGGTCGGCCGGTGTACGGAGCGACGGTGTAGCTCACCGTACCGTTGCCGGCGCCACTCGCCCCTTGGGTGATCGTGATCCATGTCGCGTTGCTCACTGCCGTCCACGCGCAACCGGACGGTGCAGTAACGGCCACGGTTTCGTTTCCGCCTCCGCTCGTGAACGTCGCGCGCACGGGCGAGATCGAGAACGTGCAGGTGGACGCGCCGCTCTGGTTGACCGTGAACGTCTGGCCTTGAATCGCTATTGTCCCAGTACGCGAAGACGACGACGTGTTGCCGTCAACGAGGTACCCGACGGTACCGTTTCCGGTTCCGCTGACGCCTGAGGTCACGTGGATCCAGGACGTGTTCGAGGTCGCCGTCCGTCCTCTCCGAATGACGAGATGTTCGTCGTCGTATCCAGGCTGTGATTAGTCCCGTCCCATGCCAGGATTTCACCCGAGCAATAGTCGGGCCAATGTACAGGTAGCCGTCAGGACCAAACGCGATCACCCCACCGTTGTGGTTCGAGAGGGGATCGGGAATCGTCAGCAGCACGATTTCCGCCGGGCCTGCGATGTTCGGATCGGGAGAGACGCGGTACTCGGCGATCACCAGCGTGCCGTCGGCCGCCCGCGTATAGAACACGAAGAACCGGCCATTGTTCGAGTAATCCGGGTGGAATGCGAGACCCAGCAGGCCCCGCTCTCCGCTGGCTACAGTCTTCGCACTGATATCGAGAAACACGGTCGGCACGGACTCGTCGCGCTGGAGAACTTTGATCCCACCTCCCTGCTCCACGATGAAGAGCCGGTTCGAGCCATCACCCGCGTGCCCAACGAAGATTGGGCTCGAAAGACCGGAAACGATCGGGGCCAGTTGAACGGCAGCCTGGACGTGCGCGGCCAGGCAGAGGAGTGCCGCAGCGAGGACGCTGCGGAAGGCAGATGTGTTCATGACGCTCTGTAACCTTTTCCTGGTGACTCGCCCGGTGCGAGCACACCAAGCGAGCGTCAGTCCCTGTTGATTGCGTCGGCGCCGTGCATGTAGGGGCGCAACGCTGGCGGAATAACGACCGTTCCGTCCTTCTGCTGGTAATTCTCGAGAATCGCAATCAGCGTGCGGCCGACCGCGAGTCCCGAGCCGTTCAGCGTATGCACGAACTCTGCCCTGCCCGTAC
>JAIVJE010000456.1 GCA_020200195.1 Acidobacteriota bacterium
GAATCGGGGAGCAATTCTCTCGGCTGCCTCTGTCGGTAGACCGGCACAGCGTCGCCGCCCAGCGTGTTCGATCACCATATACGTGGTTTTCGCCATCGCGTCCTCCAACCGGGAACATTCTGAACCCGCCGCACCCGCCGAACCCAACAAACGGATGTTGACAGCCATCCGCCGATGCGGAAATGATCCAAGCATCCTGAGCATCAATCTCTCTGGAGGATTCTGAAATGGTCGGCTCCATGCGCTACATCGCCGCAGCCTTGCTCTGTTCGCTTCCGGCAGCCGTCACCGCGCAGGTACAGACGCCCCCGCCACCGACTCACAAGCATTACGAGAAGCCCGCCGGCTACGACCGGGCGGCGGCGCCCGGCATGCCGCTGGCCCCGCGGCTGCTGAATCTCGGCGTTCATACGTTCCCCGTGACCACGAAGGTCCGCCGCGCCCAGACGTTCATCAACCAGGGCGTGAACCTTGCCTACGGCTTCAACCACGCCGAGGCCGCTCGAGCGTTTGCCGAGGCGGCCAGGCTCGATCCGAGCTGCCCGATGGCGTACTGGGGCCACGCCCTCGTGCTCGGGCCGAACATCAACGCGCCGATGACGCCCGAAGACGAACCGAAAGCCTACGAGCTCGTCCAGAAGGCGATCGCGCTCAAGCCACGCGCCACGCGGCGGGAGCGGGCGTACATCGACGCGCTGGCGGCGCGATATACCGGCAAGCCGGAAGATCGGAAACAGGCGGATCGCGCGTTCGCCGCCGCGATGCGGACGGTCGTCCGCACATACCCGGCCGATCTCGATGCCAAAACCATTTACGCCGAGGCCCTGATGGATCTGCGTCCTTGGAATTACTGGACGCGTGACGGGCAACCGTACGCGGAAACCGCAGAGATCCAGTCCGCGCTCGAACAGGTGCTGGCGAAGAACAGGAACCATCCGGGCGCGCTGCACTACTGGGTGCATCTCTGGGAACCCACGGACACACCCGAGCGCGCCGAGGCCGAGGCGGATCGCCTCCTGCCGCTGATGCCTGGTGTCGGCCACGTCGTCCACATGCCCGCCCACATCTACATGCGCGTCGGCCGCCACTCAGACGTCGTCACGTCGAATCAGGCGGCGGTCAAAGCCGACGAAGACTACATCACGCAGTGCCGCGCGCAGGGCATTTATCCGCTGGCCTACTACCCGCACAACATCCACTTCATCTGGATGGGAGCGACGGCGAGCGGGCAAAGTGCCGTCGCGCTCGACGCGGCCCGGAAGGTCGCCGGCTCGATTCCGCAGGAAGCATTGGGCTCGGTGCCCATCCTGCAGGGCTTCCTCGTGGTCCCGTATTGGGCGATGGTCCGCTTCGGTCAGTGGAGCGACATTCTTGCCGACAAAGGTCCGCGGCACGATACGACTTTCACACGCGGCGCCTGGCGGTATGCGCGTGCGATGGCGTTCATCGCGACGAACAAGCTGGACGAAGCGGGCTCAGAGCTGACCGAGCTCCAGAAGATCCTGGAGGACCCGTCGCTGAAGGGTCAGGTCACGTTCTCGAACAACAGCGGCTACGCGATCCTCCGCATCGCGCCCGAAGTAATTGCGGGCGAGATCGCGGCGACACGCAAGGACTGGGACAAGGCGATCCTGCATCTCGATCGTGCTATCCGGTACGAGGATTCGTTGATTTACCAGGAACCGCCCGACTGGCACGCCCCCGTACGCCATAACCTCGGAGCCGTACTCATCGACGCGGGCCGACCGGATGAAGCCGAATCCGTGTACTGGGAAGATCTGCGGAAGAACCCGGGGAACGTATGGTCGCTCTACGGGTTGCAGCAGGCCATGAAGGCGCAGGGCCGCAACGAGGATGCCGCGCAGATCGAGGCACGGTTCAAGAAGGCCTGGAAAGGCGGGGACTCGACGATCTCTGCCTCGCGCATCGGTTCGTGACAGCGGCCGCCGCCGCGGTTACTCGTCGAGACCCACTTTGCCGCGCCTCTGCTTGGCGTCCGAGCGGAGGCGCTTGGTCTGCATCCGTCGCTCCTTCGCGCCGGCCGTCGGCCTGGTCTTGCGTCGGCGCTTCGGCCGGATAGTTGCCTGACGGATCAGATCGGCCAACCGGGCGCGCGCATCTTCACGGTTCTGCGCCTGCGTGCGGAACCGCCGCGCATCGATCAGCAACACGCCGTCTGCGGTCATCCGCGTGCCGGCCAGTGCCCGAAGTCTCTCCCGCACCTCGCTGGTGAGCGCTGAAGAACGCGCGACGTCAAACCGCAGCTCCACCGCGGTCGCGACTTTGTTCACATTCTGACCGCCCGGACCGGAAGCCCGCACGAATCGCTCCTGCAACTCGGCCTCGGGGATCGCCAGCGTCGGGGTGATTTCCAGCACGACGCGAACAATCTATCATTGCGTGCATCGAACCCAGCGAACCTACCGACCCGAACGAACCTGCCGAACCCAACGCACCCGGCGATGGCGATGGTAAGATCGCGCGGCAAGTGAAGGAGTAAACGGATGAAAGTCCAGGACATCGCGCGCCTGCGTTGGGCGCTGACGTTGGCGGCGGCGCTGATCGTGACGGCGATCGCAGTGCCGGCCCAACAAATGGTCACGGAAACGCGCGATCCCAACCAGACACAGGACGCGGAGTTCGCCAAGCTCGTCAAGGAATGGACGACCCAGCCGTTCTTCATCAGCCCGCTCGTCGATCATCTTCCCAAAGTCGCGGGCATTCCCTCGCCGAAAGACGTCCTCGGTTATCACATCGGCGCGCCGGGCAAACTGACGTACTACGCCGACATCCTGAAGTACTACCGCGCGCTGGCTGCAGCCACGCCGCGGGTGAAGGTCGAAACGATCGGGAAATCAGACGAGGACCGCGAGCTCGTGGTCGTATGGGTCTCGTCGGACGAGAACATTCAGAACGTCCAGAAGAACCGCGAGAACCTTGCGAAGATTGCCGATCCGCGGGGGCTGACCGACGAACAGATCCGGCAGCTCATCGCCACGACCAGGCCGAGCTATCACTTCATGGGCGGCCTGCACAGCGGCGAAACCGGACCCTCTGAAATGTTGATGGAGCTCGTCTACCGCCTAGCGACGGAAACATCGCCGCTGATCCGGCAGATACGGGAGGACGTGATCGTCTCGGTCACGCCTGCGGCCGATCCTGACGGACGGGACCGCAACAACAATCGCGACATCAACCTGTCGCAGATGTCAATGCGGGCGCTGGCCGAGTGGTACTTCACCGCGCACCCGCCAATCATGCACGACCTGCACGAATCGCTGCCGCTGCTGTACACGTACAGCGGCGCGGCGCCGCAGAACCCGAACCTCGATCCGATTCTGTTCGCGGAGCTGCCATGGTTCTCGAATTTCGAGCTGGCGCAGATGACGAAATGGGGCATGCCGGGCGTCTATACGCATGCGTTCATGGACGGCTGGTCGCCAGGCTATCTCGGGTCGATTGCCTACAACCACAACGGCATGATGCGGATGTACGAAACGCAGTCCGGACGCGAAGGTCCCGGCGCGGGTGCCGGTCGCGGTGCGGGGGAGGACGCGGATACCGCGGCGGCCGCGCGTGGACAGGGCGGCGGCCGGGGCGGCGGCGATCAGGCTGCAGCCGGACGGGGAGCAGCAACCGGTCCTCCGACGGGACGCGGCGGCAGCCAGACGAGAGAGTGGTACCGCGGCATACCGATCCCTCCGGGCGCAGCCACCAACTTCTCGCGGCGGAACAACACGAACTACATGCAGACCGGCGTGCTCAGCGCGCTGCAGCTTACGGCGGCGTTTCCCAACGTCATCCTCGAGAACTTCTATCTGAAAACGAAGAACTCGATCGAATCCGGCAAGACGCAGCCGCCGCACGGATTCGTCATTCCCGTTCAACGCGATATGACGCGGGTTGCGACACTCGTCAACATCCTGCGCATTCAGCGAATCGAGATCGGGCAAGCGACGTCGGCGATCAAGATGACCGACGGAACGTTCCCAGCCGGTTCCTACGTGATCAAACGCGACCAGCCGTACGGACGGTTGGCGAAAAACCTGCTCGAGAAGCAGAGTTACCCGGATCCGAGCCTTCGTACTTACGACGATAGCGGCTGGACCATGGGCCTGGCGATGCTCGTCGACGTGAAGGAGATCAAAGACAAGGCGATCCTGGGCGTACCCACGACGTCCGTGAAGGCGGCAGTGCTGAAAGGCAAGGTGACGGGCGCCGGCACCGCGGGGCTTGCGGTCGCGCACTACGGCTCGACGAACATGATCGCGTTGCGCTATAAGCTGCGCGGCGTTCCGATGAAGATCGCCGACAAGGCCTTTACCGCCGACGGTGTCGATTTCCCGGCTGGTTCGTTCGTGATTGCGGCGCCGGCAGATCTCCCCGGCGCTCGGGCCGCTGTCGAAGCGCTGGGCCTCACCGCGACGGCCCTGAAGGCGCTTCCGTCGATCCCGATGCACGAGGCCGATCCGCCGCGAGTCGCAATGTACTCGTCGTGGATCGGGACACAGGAGATCGGCTGGGTGCGATTCACGTTCGACAAATTCGGCATCCCGTTCGACCTGATCTACAAGGAGCGTGTTCGGAAAGGCAATCTCCGCGCCGACTACGACGTCATCGTGATGCCGATGCAGACGGCCACACGCCAGAGCGTCTTCCAGCCGCCGGCCGCCAAGCCAGTGCCGTATATGAAGGATCCGAGATACAAGTTCCTCGGCATGTATGGTGAGACGCCGGACGTCACCGGCGGAATGGGCGGGGAAGGTGTCGACGCCTTCGCCAAGTTCCTCGACGCCGGGGGCACGCTCATCGCGATGGGGAACGCCGTGCGATTTCCGACCGATCTCGGGCTCGCCCGCACCGTGGATGCGTCGGCGGCGACCACCCCCCAGTTCTACGCGCCCCGTCCGCTCGTCAACGCCGAGATCCTACGGCTCGATCATCCGGTGTTCTACGGCTACACGGACAAACTGGTGCCCATCAAGTACGTGGGCGGACCGCTCCTGACCGTGGGCGAGCCGGATCGCTCGGGCATACTCGGTCGCTATGTCGGTGGAGAAGCGGCGGTCCTGAGCGGCCTGATGCGCGGCGCCGATGAGATTCGCGATCGCCCGTTCGCCGTCGACGTGGCCGGCGGGTACTCGGGCAAAGGCCGGATCATCCTGTTCGCGAACAACCCGATCTACCGCTGGCAGAATCACGGCGAGTTCAACATGGTCTTCAACGCGCTGATGAACTGGAACGACACTGTGGTGGCGCCGCCCCCGAAAGCGACCAGCGCGGCAACCGGGGAATCTCGGAGGTGACGGAGGAAACGGAGAAAAACTAACCACGAAGACACGGAGGACACGGAAACCATAAAAAAATTATTCCGTGAGCTCCGTGCCTCCGTGGTTGGTTTTCTCCGTGACCTCCGTCCCCTCCGTGTGAGTTACTCCCTCAATCTTCCGAGGATTTCTCGTACCACTCGTCGTGCGGCGACCACCTCGCACATTTGAGGCAGACCGTGCTGTGCCACTGCTTCCCGCAGTTCGGGCACAGTGCCCGGGTTTCGAACGTATTCCATACGTGCCGGCATCCGGGGTCACAGCACCAGATGTCGCCTTTGACCGGCTGCCAGCGGCACGTCGGACACCGGATGCCGGAAAAACGGCCGCCGAATTTGTCCTTCGTCTCGTCGGTGACGTCTCGCTTGCCCTTGACAAGACCGATCACCAGGGGCAGGACTGGTGCAATGTCAATCATGCGCGTCTCGAAGCTCCTCCTTCGATTATCGCGCAATCGAGCCGGACGCCACCGGGAAGAGTCGTCACCCGCCGCGGTAACTTCACCCTCCGTCGTAGTGTCCGGCTTCAGCCGGACCTCTGGGCCACCAGATATCGACCGACTGTCCGTGCGGATACGATCGATACGTGCCGCCGACATGCTGCACACCAGGCGGCAACACGCCGACCACCTCGAACGGGCGTCCCGAGAGCGGCACAATCTTCCCGACGATGGCGGGATCGGATCCGAATCGCCGCACCCAGAGAGCATGCGAGACGATCGCGACGTTGCTGCGATCCGCCGCTTCGTCATCGCGCGTGAAGTCTCGGCCGAGCTGCATGCCATAACCAAGCAGCTTGAAGAAACCGGCGGTCACGCGCATGCCCCGCAGCTGCTCGGGACGGTCTCCGCCGAGCTGCAGGTCGCTGCGTTCGTACGCAGCGAGCGCGTCCACGCCACGTGTGTGGGCTCTGTACTCCAGGAACGTTGCCGGTGAGAGCGGGAACTCGGGTGTGTCGGGCAGTGCCTCCTCGAAGACCCGAATCAACGCGCCCGGGTCGGGGTAGGGCAGCGGCTTCACCAGCACGCCATGAACGACGCTGAAGATGGCGGTGTTGGCGCCGATCCCGAGCGCCAGTGTGAGCGTGCCGACGATCGTGAACCCGGGCGACCGCCGCAGCAGGCGCATCGCATATCGCACGTCCTGGATCGAGTTGGGCATCGGGTGTTTACCTCTCAGCGTGGTGTCCGGAGCCTCGCGGCGTCCACCGCGTTGCGAACGGTTTCTTCCAGCAGCCACCGCCGCGCGACCGCTGCGCCGCGTTCATGGGCGAGGCGCGCGTGCTCCTCCTCGATGTCGCCCAGCATCCACTCGCGGTCCGATGCGGGCAGCGCCAGTGGGCGACCCGCAAGAGAATCCGATCGACGTGCCCCATTACAGCGTCTTCAGCCGGCGTTCGAGGCC
>JAIVJE010000166.1:0-3729 GCA_020200195.1 Acidobacteriota bacterium
GAATTCCTTCCGCGACTGTTCCGAGCTGAAGTAGTAGGTCTGTCCCTGATACGTCGTTTTCGGCGCCGTCGCCGGATCCACCATCAGGCCGGTGACCGGGTCCATCTGTTTCCCGGCAGGTTTGGCCGGCTGTTCTGCCGGCACCTGATGTGTGTGTGGTACGGACGGCGATGGCGTGGCTGGCTTCGCCGCTGGTCGCGGTTTCGCGGGCTTTCCATGAGCCGCATGAGGATCGGCCGCGGCCGGCGCGGTCTTCGGCGCCGTGGGCTTCGGTTTGGCGCTGGCCGCCGGTTGCCGCGTGGACGTCTGATGCCCCGCATGAGGATCGGCAACGGGGGCAGGCGATTTGGCGACGGGCGAAACAGCCTCAGTCGGCGGTTGGGTGCCTGGGAGTCCATGGCCCGCATGCGGGGCAGCGGCGCTGGCACACGGAGCGAGCTGCAAGCGGATGTCGCGAAGAACGCCCTCGAGGTTCTCGATCGCCGCCCGCATGTCCGCGGCGCTGTTCGACAGTCGCGCTGATTCGATACGGGACGCCGCGGCCGCGATGATGTTCTGAACGACCGGCTGAACCTGCGCGCACTTCGCCATGTCGCCCGACGTCGCTGGTGCGACCGGCTGATGCGCTTCGTGCTGTGCAGCCGAGGAGGGCACGAACGCGACTGCGAGTGCGATCGTGATCCCCAGCGTGTGAATGCTCATTGATGCCCTCCCCTTCCCGTACTCGCAGGCTCCCCGGTCTCTCCTGTCGTCGCCGGGGCCTCCAGCCCGTCTCCGGCGAGGAATGCCTGGAGCCGCATCGCGGCCTGCCAGGCATCGCTCAGACTTTCGAGGTATTCGTTCGACATCTCGAACAGCGTGCGCTGGGCGACGAGCACCTGCGGATACGCGGCCGCCATCTCCCGGTAACGCGAGAGGTACAGCCGGTACGCCTCCTCCGCGCGCGGGAGGATCTCGTCACGATAGGCTTCCGAGGCGCGAAGCGCCGTGAGGTAGCTCGCATATTGCGAGGCGGCGCGCGCTTGCAGCGCGAGCTCCAGCCGCGTCACCTCGGCCTCGGCCCGCGTTTCATCCGCGCGCGCCGCCGCGATACCGCCGGCGTTCCGGTTGAACAGCGGAATGCTGATGCCCGCTTCCACCGATCCTTCCCATCCGATCGCGCGTCCGCTTTCGTCGCCGCGCTCGCGGTTGTACGTGCTGCCGCCGCGCAGGAAAAGATCCGGGTACGTGTCACGTCTGGCGCGAGCGGTGACCGATCGCGTTCGCTCGAGCCCGGCTCGTGCGGCGCGCAGTTCGGGACTGAGTTCCAATAGCGTTCGCACAACCTGCTCCCGGTCCAGCTCGGGAAGGGCCGTGTCGATGTTGCCCGCAAGGGCGCGGGCGGCGATCTCGCGTACACCGGTCAGCGCCGCCAGCTGTGAGCGCAAGGCAAACACCTCGTTCTTCGATCGATTCAACTGCAACTGCAGTCGCCGCGATTCGATCTCGATTTCGAGATAATCCGGACGGTCCGCAGCGCCGACATTGAACAGTTGCGCGGTGACGCCGACGGCCTCGGAGGCGAGTCCCGCGAGCCGCTCCTGGACTTCGATGCGGCGCTCCGTGAGGAGAACGGCGTAGAACGTCTGTCGAACCGAGCTGAGGACACGCAGCCGCTGCAGGTCCTCCACCGCTTCGGCCTGCGCCACGGTCTTCTGAAACACGCCACGAGACAGCCGGAGCTTTCCGCCGAGCGGAATGGTCTGTTCCACGAAGAACCCGTGCTCGCCGCGGGCATCGAGATCGCCTCTCTTGATTTCCTCTCCCGAATAGCCAATCACCGGATTCGGCCAAGCGCCCGCCTGGCGCGTTCGGGCCCGCGCGCCCTCGACGCCGGCGGCTGCTGCCGACGCTGTGGGGTTATTCTGGAGCGCGAGCTGTTCCAACTCGCCCAGGCTGATTGGTGGCGACGGTGATGGCGTTTGCGCCAGACCCGGCGCGGCGAGAAGTCCACACAGCGCGATGAGCGTCAGCACCTTCATCGAGCTTCTGCCTTTCGGGCTTGCTCCGCCTTCAGCTCCTGGATCTTGTCGAACAGTTGCGGTGTGACGATGCGCAGGATCGTCATCATGCCCATGGTTCCGCCGCTCCAGCCGGAGCGCAGGCCGTACGTCTCGGGCTTGGCGACCATGTCGTCCATCACCATGAACATGTCCTGCGGATACCCGGGAAACATTCCCGCATTGGGCGGCGCTGGTGAGCCCGCCCGCGGGAGTGCCGACTGCGGCGTGCGAGCCATCGGCATGTTCGCCAGGTTCCGCTCTGTCTCCGCACCCACGTTGACGGTACGGCCAAACGCCGGCGCCGCCGCCTCGCCCAGCGCATGTCCCTCGTGGATACCCATGCCGGCCTCCACGGTCCCGGGGCGCGGGGCGTTCGCGTGCGACATCATCAGCGGCCCGACCATCGAGGCCATCTGATTCATCATGTGGTGCGGCAGGTGACAGTGAAAATGCCAGTCGCCGGGATTGTCGGCGACGAACTCGATGTCACGGGCCTGCGCGACGCCGACGAGGACCGTGTTCTCGGGAACGACGGCCGTCGTGTGGATGCGCCCGCCTTCGGTGCCCGTCACGTAGAACTGGTGACCGTGGATGTGCATCGGATGGTGATCCATCCCGAGATTGACCAGGCGGATCCGAACGCGCTCACCAAGCTTGACGATGAGCGGCGTCGTCGCGGGCCCGGCCTTCCCGTTCATCGTCAGCCAGTTGAATTCCATGGCGAGCGAGTTGGGAATCGTGTTGTTCGGGAGCAGCGCCCATTCCTGGAGAACGATGCCGAAGTCGCGATCGACGCGCGGCGTGTGACCGCGACGCGGGTGGATGATGAACAGCCCGATGAGGCCCATCATTTCCTGCATCGCCATGTGCGAGTGGTAGAAGAACGTGCCGTTCTGCTTGAGCGTGAACTCGTAGACGAATCGACCTCCCGGCGGGATCGCGTCCTGCGAGATGCCGGGCATGCCATCCATGTTGTTGGGAATCTCGAGGCCATGCCAGTGCATCGAGAACGGCTCCGGCAGCCGGTTCTCAACGTTCAGGCGGACGCGATCACCTTCAGTGACCTGGATCGTCGGTCCCGGAATACTTCCGTTGAACCCCCAGCCGTCCATGACACGCCCGGGAATCAGCTCCGTGCGCACATGTTCGACCCGGATGTCGAATACCTTGACGCCGTTCTCGAGCCGCCACGGCATGTCGGAGATATCAGGGCTGACAACGGGAACGATTCCGGCGCCGAATTGGTGCGGCGGCACCGGTGGGTCAGGCCGAACGGCCTCCTTACGGGGCGGTGTGGCCGGATGAACGTGCTGGGCGTACGCGGTATGCGCGGATGCGGCGCCCGCAACGGACGCCAAGCCGCGCAGAAACAAACGTCTGCTGGACTTCATGCGAACCTCGAACTGGAAACGGACAGTTGAACGCGTGAGGGGCGCGCGGATGCGCGCGACGCGTTCAGATGCGGAGAACGGTAGGGAAGGAGGTCGTACTGGAAGAATTCAAACCCGGGGGATCATGCATCGCCCGAAGAGCGCCAATCCTCAACTCCGTCATGAATGCATGCGCCAGGAATACGGGCGGAAGAGCGGCGATGGTGTCGGTTGGTGCACGAGCGCTGACGCCCGTCAGGAGGGCTGGACGTGCGGGGAGATGTGCGCCCCCGCAGGCGTGAGGATTACCGCGCATC
>JAIVJE010000166.1:3752-6704 GCA_020200195.1 Acidobacteriota bacterium
TTCTGCCTTCATGACGAACGTTCCGGTCCCGTTCACGGTACCGCCCGTGACCTGTGCGCCCGGCATTCTTTCGACCGGGATCGGCTCACCAGTGACCATTGATTCGTCGACCGTGGTCGCGCCCTCGAGCACAAGGCCGTCCACCGGAATGCGCTCGCCGGGGCGAACGCGGACCCGGTCTCCTACCGCGACGAGCTCGAGCGGGATGTCCTGTTCAGTGCCGTCGTCGTCGATACGGCGAGCCGTCTTCGGAGCGAGGCCCAGGAGATTCTTGATGGCCGCGCTGGTGCGACTTCGTGCCCGCAGTTCCAGAACCTGGCCGAGCAGCACCAGCACCACAATGATCGCCGCCGGCTCGAAGTAGACGGCGACCTGCCCTCCCATCCTGAAGGAGTCAGGGAACAACCCCGGAGCGATCGTCGCAGCGACGCTATAGGCAAATGCGGCCCCGACACCGAGCGCAATCAGGGTGAACATGTTCAGGTGGCGATTGACTAGCGACGCCCACCGGCGTCCGAAGAAGGGCCATCCGCCCCAGAGCACGACGGGCGACGCCAGCGCCAGCTCAATCCAGTTGCGCAAGCCGGATGGAACCAGCCGATCCAGCGGGTGGCCCGGCAGAAACTCAGAGACCATGAACGCCAGAATGGGCACCGTCAGCGCCAGCGATGCCTTGAATCGACGCGTCATGTCGTCGAGCTCGGGGTTCGTGTCCCGATCCTAACGGCGCCGCCCGCTTCGGAAGCCAATGCGCCACTCCGCTTCACGCTGAAACACGTCGACGGGCGCCATCCGTATCTCGGCGCACGCCGCCCAGCGCCGGAAACTGTCCGGAGGTTTGGCGTGGGCTTCTACAACGGGCGCGGCTTTCTGCGAGGGCGCATCGTGATCCCCATTCATGACGATCACGGCGATCTGATTGCCTACGTCGGACGTGCCATCGGCAACGAAGAACCGAAGTACCGATTTCCCGCAGGCTTCAAGAAGTCACATGTGCTCTTCAACCTGCACCGCGCCCGTGCGACCGGCACGCGGGAGGTCATCGTCGTGGAGGGCTTCTTCGATACCTTCGCCGTCGATCAAGCGGGTTGTGCGGCCGTGGTCGCACTCATGGGATCGACGCTGTCGCGAGATCAAGCCGATCTGCTCTGCGCGCATTTCGAGCGAATGCTGCTCATGCTGGATGGAGACCAAGCGGGGCGCCACGGTGCAGCTACGATCGCTGACACACTCGCCGGACGGATGCCCATTTCGACGATTGCTCTCGAAGATGGTGCGCAACCGGACGAACTTGCATGGGATCGGATACGCAGCCTCATAGGCAGAGTAACGTAAAGCCGATGCGACCGCCGCACGTGCCCGCAATGATCGATCGTTAGAGAGGGAGGGTTTTCATGTCACAGCCAATGCGCCATTTCGTCCGCATGCTTGTCATCATGATGTCGATTGGTGCGCCCCTTGGCCGGACCGACGATCACCTGCGAGCGACGGCTGCGCAATCCGCTGGGGCGAACCGGGATCCCGAAGCCGCCAAACTGGTCACGGGCGACATTCCGAACTTCTGGCGCGTGTTTGATAAAGCCTCTTTGATAACGGCAGGAGAATTGTTTCAGCGGGAATACATCGACGCGGGAAGCGCCGGAGTGAAGGGCTTTCTTGCCAACCGGATCGTGAACGGCCGCTACCTCGCGGCAACCGTTGCGGCCCGGCCGCGCTACTACGCGGCCATTCGCAAGAATTCGCTCGCGCTCGATGGATCGCCGGAGATCAAGGAGTCGATCCGCGCGGGTTTCCGCCGACTCGAGGCGCTGTACCCCGACGCCCAGTTTCCAGATGTGTACTTCGTGATTGGCCGCCTCAACTCCGCCGGCACCACGTCATCGGACGGTCTCTTGATCGGCGTCGAAATGAATGGGCGCGACGAATCGACACCCGTAGACGAACTGACGAACTGGGAGCGCGCCGTGACCGGGCGCATCGCCGATCTACCGCATATCGTCGCCCACGAGCTGGTGCACATTCAGCAGTCGAACGCAGGAGGGGACGGGAGCACACTCCTTCTTTACTCGCTCAGAGAAGGCGGCGCCGACTTCATCGCCGAACTGGCGTCCGGAGCACACACTAACCGGGCGCAGCACGCCTATGGGAACGCACATGAGCATGAACTGTGGGAGGAGTTTCGTAAAGACATGCGTGGCTCCGACCTGAGCCACTGGCTCTTTCAGGGCGACCGCTCGACCGACCGTCCCGCGGATCTTGGGTACTACATCGGCTACAAGATCTGCCAGGCGTTCTATCGTCGCGCAACTGATAAATCAGGCGCGGTGCAGCGAATCATTCGCATCACCGACGCGGAGACGTTTCTGCGAGAGAGCGGATACGCGGGAGGGGCTCAGTAGGTGTCGTGGATTCTGAAACACCGACGAGGGGTCGACATGAATTGGCTCGAGCAACAGGCCCGTTTCTCACTCGGTGTCTCGGCGCCGTCGCTTCCACGTGTCTGGGTGCCGATGCAGATGGAGCACAGCGAGCACCGTAATGAGCTCGCCTTCAGTCGTGAAGAACACGCCGTACGGAAAATCGCGAACCAGTGCCCGCCGAGCGCCTTCCTGGATCTCCAGAAACTGGAAGGGATTATCGAGGAGTCTCGCGAACACGGTATTGACCTGAGCGTCAAAGCGGAAGCCGAGGCCAACGCGCTCGCGCTCGTATCGAAGCGCCGCCTCGAAAATCTCGAGCTCGGCCTCGGACGCGACATCGAGCCGCCACATTTAGCGAGCGGTGCGGAGGCGGGCCAGAAGCTCGTCGCGGATTTCAGACCAGGGGCGGGAGGTCATCTCGCCGCGACGGTGTGCAGCAAGACGCTCGGCAACGACCTGCCGATGCCAGTCCGGCACCGGTACCTCCTCAGGATGCTCAGAGAAATGATCCCAGAGCGCCTGAATGTATTCG
>JAIVJE010000167.1 GCA_020200195.1 Acidobacteriota bacterium
GGACGGGGGTGATTCACGGGTTGTCACGATCAGCCCGAGCGGCCTCTTGACCACGGTGGGCTTCGGCTCCACGTGGATCTCGTTCACGTACCAGCAACGGAGCGCGGGAAAGACAGCCACGGCCACGCCGCTAGGGACATTTGTGATTGCGGGACGAGTCAGAGAGCCAGGGGCCGGGGGGCTCCCGAACGTCGGCGTCCTCGACACCATGTCGGGCCGCTCCGCGACAACCGATTCAGACGGCCTGTTCTCTCTGGCCGAACTACCCCGGCTTCAGGCGCATTTCAAGGTCCAGAAAGAAGGATACGAGCCGATTGAAGTGGCCGCGACGCAAACGAACATCGATCTACCCCTCCAGCGCATTGTCCGACTCACCGCCGGTGAAACGGTAACGCCGCCCGCGCTGGCGCCCAATGATCTCTCGTACACGGTTGGCGGCACCCGCTGCAGCCCTTGCCGCCTGATTCGGGTGGTGGTTCCCCAACCCGGCACCGTTCAGGTCCACGTAATGTGGACAAACACCTCCACACTAAGTCTGTTGGTGGAACGGCAGGTGGTGGCCGGTGCAACGCGCGAGCTGACCGCGGAGGTCCCGATCAACGCACCGCGCGAGGTTCTCATGTACCTTGGCGCGGTGTCGCCCAACTCTGTGTCTGGCCACACGACTTTTACGTTCGAAACGTCGGTGCGCTAGGCCAGGTCCCTGCCTTCCGCATCTGGCAGAGGAAGGAACCGGTGCTAACCAAAGCTGAGGAGCTTTCGATTCGGCGCCTCCACGACGCATGGATCGAGGCGGAGCGGCGGGGCGACGTCGAGTGGGTGCCTCCGGGCGGTCCGTCGATTTGTGGGCGCGATGCCGGGCGCGACTTACTCGTGACGCCGGCTATTCGGCTCCTGAGTATTCGGATCACGAACTTTGTGTTGACCGGTGGCGGGGGACGGGCGATCAAGGCGTGCCGTTATGAGACCGTCTTCGAGTTGACGGAACGCGCATCCGCGGACTGGCGCGCGGCACTCACACCTGGAAGCTCGAGCGAGGGGTCCATGGATCGTGTCGCCTCGGTGTCGTGGCTACCGGACGTTCAAGGCCCTTCCACACAGGAGCTGGGGTCCGGGACCTAATTCCAACAGTTAATTCCTACGGCCACAGTCATACCCGCGGTGTCTAACTGAACGTCATGCTCGTCGTTCTTGTCATTCTCGCGTGTGCGGCATCAAACCAGACGCCGGATTCGCTCGAGATTCGCGCCTCGGTGTCCGGGTACAACCTGCTGGAGCGCGCTGCGCGGTGTTGCCCATTTGAACTGCATGTCAGTCCGGCCGGCAGCGTTAACGTGACGGTCCAGTTCCCTGGCGGGCTCAGAGGGTGCGAGCGCGAGGCCGACGCTCAGAGTCGTGCTGAACTGGTTCAAGCCAGCGCAGGACTCAGAACCCAGAGCCCATGCCGCTGAGCGTGGAAGAAGTGATTTCAGGCTTTGGGCTTTAGGCTTTGGGCTAGGCGTTGGGCGTTGAGGAGGCTGAGGTCATGCCGTTCTATCTGACACGGTTCAGCTATACGCCCGAAACATGGGCACGGCTCATCCAGAAGCCCGAGGATCGGCGGGCGGCTGCGCAGCAATACATCGAGTCGGTCGGCGGCAAGCTGCACGGATTCTGGTACGCGTTCGGAGACCACGACGCCTACAACCTGTGGGAGGCGCCTGACAACGTGTCGATGGCAGCCGTTGCGGTGGCGATCAGCGCAGGCGGAGCGCTCAGCTCGCTTCAGACAACTCCGCTGCTCACCGTCGAGGAGACGATGGCGGCGCTCGAGAAGGCGCGTTCGATCAAATACAAGCCGCCCGGCAGCTAAGACTCGTCGACGACCCGTTTTGCGGCTGGAAGCTCGCGGTCGAGCGACTCGCGATACTTTACACATCCTCGAAGGAACCGCGGCCACTCCGGGACCGTTGGAAGCGGATCGGTCTTTTCCGGCAACAAGCCCCACAGCTTTGGATGATGCCAGCATAGCTCCTGGCCGGAGCTGTCGCGATGTTCGCGGATGCCCGAGGGCAGTCGTTTGATCTCGGCAATGAGTTGTCCGCGATCGAGATTCTCGAGGTCGCCGTCCATCCCGGCATCCTACATTCAGCGTGTCGGGAAGCCAACATGGCTGGATTAGATCCGCGAGGATCTTCAACATGCCTTCCTGGGCCTGTGGCTGTGATCGGCCGATTGCAGACTGTTGAACGTCATTCGAGGCATATACGCATCACGTGCCCGTTGAAGCTGCGCCAGAATGTCCTGCGCCAGCGACGCCGGCGCCACCACCCGCGCCTGCGGGCCGAAGCTGAGGATCCAGCTGCGAAGCGGCAGTCGTTGCACACTTCCAGGCGCAGCAGGACCGAGCCGTCTGCTCGCTCCTCGATCTGCTGCGATCGGTGCCACTCGCGACTCTGAACATAATTAGCCGCATCACTAGTGAACTCGATCGCGATCGATTCCGCCGGGCCGCTATGTACACCCAGCGAGTTCGAGAACGGTTCGATTGGAAGGGGCCGCGGCTCGAAGCGGTCGTCGCTCAAGGCAAGCGTTTCGATCCGCTCCATCGCGAACGTGCGGAGCTGGCCGTAGTCCGGCACCCAGGCGGTCAGGTAAACTCCGCCGTCCGCATACGACAGGCGCTGCGGTTCGACCGCGTAGTCTTTCGTCCTGCCCGTTGAGGCGGACGCGTAGCGCATCGTCACACAGCGCTGTCGCGTGATCGCATCGAGCGCCCGCGTGGCGACCTCGCGGAGTTTCCGCTCGTCCTGCTTCTTGCGTCCGTTTTTCTTCGCATTCAACACGCGTGGCAGCTGTTCCACGGCCTTCCGGCTCGCCAGCGGCGTCGCGCGTTCGACTTTCAGCAGGGCTCGATCGGCGTCGCTCTCGAAGATCGGTCCCGTGAGCGCCGTAAGCACCGCGCGGCCGAAGTACAGCGCCCCGAGCTCGGTGACGCCCATGCCCGAGTGCTCCAGGCTCCGGAACGGCTTCGCACGGAGCTTCCACATCGATGTTCCGTTGACCTTTTCGTCATACAACGGGAACCCCGCGCGTCCCAATGCGTCGATGTCCCGTCTGATCGTCCGCGGGTGCACGTCGCGATCCGCTGCGAGCTTGGCGATCGCGATCCCGTTTCGGGCCCCATCGATCGCACGGAGGATCTCCCACTGCCGAACCAGTTCCGCGTTGCGCGCCAAATGACCTCCTTATTTACAGAGGATAGTCACAGGCCGTGACAGGCCAGGTCATACGCCTTTTCTTCGCCGTTCTGGGAACGGGGGAGGAGGAGGTCTACTTCTTCTCGATGCGACCTCTAGATAGAGAGATTCCGGTTCTCTGTTCAACAACGATGTCGAAGTGCCTACACCTGGAAGTGCGCGAGCGGCGCGTTGGTGGGGCTGCACCGGCCCGAAGTCGCGGGCCTCTGGCGTGGGTTTCTGTCCAGCCCGCTCGAGGTCGGGGCGTGGCATCTCGTGTTCCTGGCCCTCGTCGCATGGATCTCCGCGCGCGCGGTGAGCCGCGGCATCGAGCTGGCGAACCGGGTCCGCGCACCCGCCCTGCTGGTTCTGCTGTTGATCCTGGCGACGTATGCGCTCGTCACAGGAGACGTGCGGCAGGGTCTCAGGTTTGCGTTCGAGCCCAACTTTTCCGCCATCACGCCGCAAGTCGTGCGCTTATCATCACCGGCTCTATCCTGCTTGTCTCCCTGCTCGCGACGCTGACGATCTTCCCGCTGGTGTTCCGTTATGGGATGGATCCCGCTCAGGGAACCGAGCTCGTCTTCGACGTCCTGGCGACCGTCTTCCCCGAGATGCCGGGTGGACGCCTCGTCGGCACGCTGTTCTTCCTGCTGCTCGTGTTCGCGGCGCTCACCCCGTCGATCGCGGCGCTCGAACCGCTCGTCGCCTGGCTGCAGCAGCACCGGGGGGTTTCGCGCTCGCGCGCCGTGGCAATCGCTGCGGGCGCGACCTGGGCGCTGGGCACGGGATCCGTGCTGTCGTTCAATCTCTGGTCCGGCTGGCATCCGCTCGGGCTGCTGCCGGCGTTCGAGGGCAAGACGTTCTTCGATGTCATGGACTTCGTTTCTTCGAACGTGCTGCTGCCGATCGGAGCACTGGCGACCAGCGTCCTGGTGGGCTGGCGGATCAGCCGCACCATCCTGGACGAGGAGTTGAGCGAGACGACGCCCCTCGCGCGGTGGCTGTGCGTCTGGCTGCTGCGTTATGTCTGCCCGATAGCGATCGCGGCCGTGTTCGCATCGGCCCTGATGTGATCCGGCGGAGGTCCGATCTCCAATGCGCCGCGCGCCTTACATGACCCGCGCGTCGGCCCCATTTTGGTGTTCGACATCAGTCGTACTGTCGTACGCGCGCGCGTGTTGCAACAACAAGTGACCGATCGTGATCCGGTGGCCGTCTGATGTTCGCAGTGAAAACTCGCGCATGTTCCAGGGCTTGTCCCCAATCTCCGAGAGAATTTCGGCTCCTTTGGCTTTGAGGTCGTTGTAGTACTGATCAGCGTCAGTCACCCGCAGATACGCAAAATAGCTGTGGCAGCCCAGCTCGCTCGGGTGCATATCGTCCGGACATTCTCCGAGCATGATCATGCACCCATCCTTCGCCACAAAGATCCAGCCATCGGGTTCGGCGACAATGCGGAAGCCCAGCATCGTTACGTAGAACTCGGAAGACCGTCGCACGTCGTGGACGGCGAGAACGTAATGGTTCTGCAGAATCGTCGACATCGTACGTCTCCGAATCTCTGTAGCCCAAAAGCTCACATACCACGCTCGCGCGAACTACGCGGGCTGCGTATCAGAGCAGTCCCTACGATGGGGACAGCCACCTTTTCCGGGCGTCTGAGGAAAAGGTGGCAGCCCCCATCGGCATCGCGAACACAAGCGCCATCGTGACGACGCCGAGGTAATAGCCTGAGAAAGCCGCGCCGCGCGGCTGTCAGCGGTTCACGTGCACGAAGCCATACATACCGTCGAGGAAGTGACTGACGATTCCGCATATGACGAGATACGTGCCGGGCTGCGCGAACGTGACTACTTCAACCCGATCCAGCGGCAGCGGACGCGGATCGGGTCCGCGGTAGATCCGGTTGGTCGGGTCGTTGATGAAACCGGGGAAACCGCCCGCGACCGCGAACTCGAGGCGGGTCTCGTCAATGCTCTCCACTGTTGTGCCCGGGGCATACACGAGGACCAGGTGCAGTCCCGAGATGATGTAGTTGACGCTGCCGCCCGCCTTGATCGTGGGGCTGTATGGAATGAGCTTGTGCTGATTCGACGTCCGCGTATTACCGGGGTTCGTAAAGC
>JAIVJE010000168.1 GCA_020200195.1 Acidobacteriota bacterium
CTCCACATGCCGGGCCACATCTACGCGCAGAGCGACCGCATCGACGACGCGATCGAAGCGTTCGCTGAGGCGGCGGCGAATGAGAGGGGATGGCTGAACGGGGACGTGCTCTATCCGAACGGCCACCACGGTCACAACGTGCACTTTCTCGTTCACTCGCTGAACCTGGAAGGGCGGTATCAGGATTCGATGACGCGCGTCAGAGAGATGATGTCGTTCAAGGAGACGCCCCGCGAACGCACCGGCAACAGTCAGCGTACGCCGTACCGGCAGGGTTATTACAGCCTGATCAAAACGCTCGTGCGTTTCGAGCGATGGGACCTGATTCTGGACGGCACGACGATTCCCGTCTACGACAAGCCGGAGCAGCAGGTGTGGCGTGCGTGGGGGACCGGCCTGGCGCACGCGGCGACCGGTCAGGTCGCCGCCGCACGCGCCACGCACACCGCGATGAACGAGCACCTGAAGTCCGTGACGGCCACCAAACGGTCTCTCGCCATCGCGGAAGTCGAGCTCGACGCCACGATCACCTCCCGCTCGGGCGACTCCGCCAAGGGATTCGAGCTGTTTCGCAAAGCCGCGGAAATGGAAGCGGCACTGATCTACACCGAACCGCCATCATATCCTCGACCGGTCGTCGAGGGGTTCGCGGCGACCGCGATCGCGGTGGGTGATCATGCAACGGCTGCAACGGCGTATCGGGAGGCGTTGGCGCGCGAGCCCGGCAGTGGCCGCGCCTATCTGGGTCTGGCGGCGGCGCTCCGTGGTCTCAATCGTCAGGCGGAGGCCCAGGAGATGACGCTGAAAGGTCTGAAGGCGTGGAATGACGCCGATGCCGACCTACCGCAGCTGCATCCGGCTCGCTCCTCCACCGTTTCCAGTCAGAAATAGATCGATCAGATCTCCGAGCTGGCGCGCGCTGAAATCCTTTCCCTCAATGGTCGCCGCCAGCCTGCCCTCGCGGTCGATCACCGCGGTCTGCAGCGTGTGCGTGATCAGCCCTTCATCCGGCCAGAACTCGACGCCGAACAGCGAACAGACCCGCGCGATCTGGGACGCGCCACCCGTAAGAAAATGCCAGCCCGGCACGTCAGCGCGGTAGTGCTGCGCGTACTGCTTCATCTGTGCGGGGGTGTCGTACTTCGGATCGAACGTCAGGGTGAGCAGGGCCAGATCGACATTGAGCCTGTCGCCGAAGCGATCCCGCACGGCGTTCAGGTGCGCCATCATCCGCGGGCAGTAATCGGGCAACGGACACCGTGTGTAGATGAACGTCAGCGCGACGACTTTCCCATGCAGCGACGCCAGCGACACCGGATATCCGTCCTGGTTGGTCAGCGTGAAGTCGGGAACCAGCTGACCGATGGCCACGAGCGACGGCTTCGCAGGGCTCATGATCAGACTGTCGTCCGCGGGCGCCGCAGACAGAAGGGCAACCCGATCGATCACCGTGCGGTTCCCGGTCACCTTGATTCGGAATTGGATCCGGTCGCCCGGCCGCACGTCCGCGAGATCGCTTGGGTTGGCAGCCGTGAACCGCATCACCATCGCGTCCATGTAGCCGGGAATTGCCTCGTGCGACACGGTCACCGCTGACGCGGCGGGATCTACGCGCAGCACGAGGCCGCGCGCCTGGTGCCCGACCGCACAGCCGCTCAACAGGACGGAGAGCAGCGCGAGCGGGGGCCAGCTCCTGGACATCTGGGTCGTGCGGTCGCTCGTTATTTCGCCGTGGGCTTGTGGGACGCGATGTAGCGGCGCGCAAAGTCCTCGAGGTGCGGCGCGTCGTTGAGTCCGACTTTCCTGGCTTCGGCCAGCGCCGCATCGATGGTGAAGCCGTCCCGCATCACGCGACGGATCATCCAGAATCCACCCACTCGAATCGCTGCCGTGCAGTGAATGAACATCGGCCTGTTGGCCCGATCATCGGTGATCTTGAGGAACTCATCCACCTGTGCGTCGGTCGGACTCGTGTAGACCACCGGGATGTTGAAGTACTTGAGGCCGGCTTGCTCGGCCGCTGCGCGCTCTTCGTCGGCGCGGTGCTCTCCCGGTTGGCGCAGGTTGAGTACGGCCTTGACACCGTCCGCTTTCAGCTTTGACAGATGCTCCACCCGGGGCTGGCCGCCGGTGCAGAACTCCGGCGTCACCTGCAGGAAGTTGCGAATCGGCGGCGCATCCTGCAGGGCCGCGGCCGGCGCCTGAAGGAGCAGGACCATGAGGAAAGTGATCATGGCGTCATTGTAGCCCGCCGGAGGCAAGGGACAAAGGACAAGGGATGGTCCCTTACTCCAGCTACGCCGATTGGTCGCGCACGGAGCGGCTCAGGATCTCCGCGAACGGCCGGGCGTCCACGTTCCCGCCCGACAGCACGATCCCGACTCTCGCGCCGCGCATCCGATCGCGATCGCGCAACAGCGCCGCAAGTCCCGCCGCGCCGGCCCCCTCGACGACGTTGTGGGTATCGGCGAAGAGGACGCGCATCGCGGCTTCGATCTCCTCGTCGGAAACTTCGACCACGCGCTCGATGCCAGCAGCGATGCGTTCGAGTGCCTCGGGCACCGGGGTCCGGCACGCCATGCCGTCGGCAATCCGGGTCGTCACGTCGTGCGAGACGACGCGGCCCCGCTCGAGCGAGCGCGCGTAGGCAGGAGCGCCTGCGGCGACCACGCCTACGATTTTCGTGCGCAGGCCGAGCGCATCGCGTACGGCGATTGCGCCGCAGATCCCGGAGCCCAGACCGATCGGCACGTAGAGCGTGTCGAGGTCAGGGGCGGCCCGAAACAGTTCGAGCGAGTAAGAGGCGACACCGTTCACGAGGAGCGGATGAAACGACGGGACCAGGTGCCACGTCCGTTGAGCGGCCAGTTCCGCGGCCGTTTCGAGCGCCGCCTGGAAGTCATGACCCCGTACGATCAGCTCGACGCCGAGCGCGCGCATTGCGCGGTTTTTCCCCTCGCTATTGCCGTGCGGTACGACGACGGCAGCCGGGATTCCGTAGCGGCGCGCCGCGAACGCGACGGACTGCCCATGGTTGCCTCGCGTCGCGGCAACCACTCCGGCCAGATCCGGCTGCGTGCGTCGGAGCTCGTCGAAGTACACGATGCCGCCGCGGACTTTGAACGCCCCCACGGGCGTATGGTTCTCGTGTTTGACCCAGACCTCGGCGCCGCACCGCGCGTCGAGCAGAGGCCAGCGCTGCTGCGGGGTCGGCGTCATGGCGCCATCTACGACAGCGGCTGCCGCTTCGAGCTCGGCGAGCGACGGCCGGACCGCGCTCACCGGCGTACGAGCTGGCCGTCCTTTACCAGCGTGTCGGCCCCCACAGTAATCGTAGCGTCCGGAAAGAAATTCCACATGACCGTGCCGCCCCTGACGCTGCCGCCAATTTCCTCGTTGTCGCCGAGACTGAGACGCACGAAGCCGGCGCCGTAGCCGTAGTACAGCACGGTGGTATCGCCAGGCTTCATGGCGAGAACGGGATTCATGCCCAGGCCGAGCTCGCGGAAGTTCGCAAGTGCGGGCGCCATCTCGAGCAGCTGTTCGATGCCCGTCTGATGCTCCCCCGCGGCGACGTTCACGACGCGTCCCTTCTCGAACTCGAGGCGTACGTTCCTGGCCACCACTCCTGGGGCAGCGCCGACCCCCATCGCCGGCACCACCATGACGCCGTGTACCGACGCGAAACCGGATGTCCGTTCCCGACGGAGTCGTCACCCGTATCTCACCTGACCGGAGCAAGGCGATCGCCTGGTCCTGCGACCTGTTCAAGGCCGCGTAGTCGACGTCGAGGGCCGCCGCGTAGAGCCGATCGATGGCGGGTGTTTGCCGCACGGGCCGTTGGTCCAGCGTCAGGGTCCCGTCGGACCAGTGAAAGTGCAACTCGCGACGGGCACCGCCGCGATCCAGCCAGCGCTTCAGTGCTTCACTCTGCTCGCGCGAGGTGATGGCGGAGCCTCCAGGCATCCACACATAGACATCAGCGTCACTCAGGCGCTCGTCGAAGCGGTCGACCACGGCGCCGGTCACGACGTCGACCTTGGCCCCCACGTTTTCGAGGGCGCCGCGCAGCACCGCGCCGAACTCGGGCATCGTCCCCGGATCCACTCGCAGCAGCACGCGCTCTCCAGCAGCCGGCTTGAGGGTTCGGACAGCCTGCTCAGCCATCGCTGGGTAAGGAGGGGATTGGGTCGTCGGCAGCGGACGATCCGACGATCGCACGCGGGCGGCGAAGACGTATTCGTGTTCATCGGACTCGAGATGTCCCACCAGCCAGATCACACGTTCTCCGTTGACGCGTCCGTTTCCCGTCTTTGCGCGCACGCGGGTGCCTGGCGGCCAGTTGAGCGGAAAGGCGTGGATCCCGGCGGCGTTCGAGATGCGCCCGGCGGGCATCAACAGCGTGGCGTTGACCGTCTCGACGTGACGCCGGTCGATTGGAAGCTTGCCTCCGAACATTCGGTGCAGGAATGACAGTTGCTCGAGCGGGGACACCACGAGGTTGCCGTTGGTCCAGAACGTGGTGACCTCCCCCGTAAACGTGTCTGCGTCGTACGCCAGCGACGCGAGAGTGCGGCGCATCCGCTCGTTACCGATCATCGTCGCTGTACGCTGGAAGAAGGGATAGGCCGAAGACTTCACCGCAGAATCGAGCGTGTGGTCGCGCTGCCAGGTTTCAAAATCGTACTGACTGCCATCCCATCTGACGATCGTGTTGGCGTCGATGACCCCTGTCTGAAGGGCGATGAGCGCGTGCGGGATCTTGAACGTGGACGCGGGGGCAGTGGGGCGAGCGCACTCGGATCCGGCCGGCACGGACGGCAGGGGATCGTCAAGGCGCGCAATGACAAAGCACTCACGTCCCGCGGCATGGACACTCGGGATACTCCTCTCGGTCAACGAGGCGGAGATCAAGACGAGCAGAATGGTGAGGCGCATCGCGTAGCTGCGAAGCAAAATATACACGATTGGTTTCGCCAGGTTGGAAAAGGGTTCTGCGGGTTCTGCGATATCATTGAAGCGTCGATCCCCGCGCGATTTCCAATGTCACTGTCCGGTTTTCATCCCGTCGTTCAGCGCTGGTTTACGTCTGCGCTCGGCGAACCGACGCCCGCGCAGGCCCGTGGCTGGGCGGCCATCCGCGATGGGCGGCACACGCTCATTGCTGCGCCGACCGGGTCCGGAAAAACGCTCGCGGCGTTCCTTTCGGCGCTCGATGACCTGCTGCGGGCCGGCCTCGACCAGGCATTGCCAGATGAGGTGCGGGTGCTCTATATCTCGCCGCTCAAGGCGCTGAGTGCGGACATCCACAAGAACCTCGCGGAGCCCCGGCGCGGTATTCGCCAGATGGCGGAAGCAGCCGGGCTCGCGGAGCCGCGGATCACCGCCGCGGTCCGCACCGGCGACACGACGCAGCACGAGCGCGCCGCCATGCTGCGCACACCGCCGCATATCCTCGTGACGACCCCGGAGTCGCTGTACCTGCTGCTGACGTCCGAACGCAGCCGGCCCATGCTTCGGACGGTGCGGACGGTGATCGTGGACGAGATCCACGCTGTGATCGGGGGACGGCGCGGCGCACACCTCGCCCTCTCACTCGAGCGGTTGCAGGAGGTAGCGGAGCGATCGGTGCTGCGGCTCGGGCTGTCGGCCACGCAGAAGCCGATTGAAGACGTCGCGCGCTTCCTGGTCGGTACCGATGCTTCCGACTGCGCAATCGTGAACGAGGGCGATCGTCGCGCGATGGATCTGGGAATCGAGATGCCATGCTCGGCGCGCGATGCGGTGATGTCGCACGAGGTGTGGGAGGAATACTACGACCGGCTCACCAGGCTCATCGAGGCACACAGAACGACGCTGATTTTCGTGAATACGAGGCGGATGGTGGAGCGCATGGCGCGCCATCTCACCGACCGTCTTGGGGGGCCGTCACCGCCCACCACGGGAGCCTGTCGAAGGAGAAGCGCCTGGATGCGGAGACGCGGCTCAAAACCGGCCGGCTCAAGGCGCTCGTAGCGACCGCATCGCTGGAGCTTGGCATCGACATCGGCCATGTGGATCTCGTGTGTCAATCGGATCGCCGCATCGGATTGCCACGCTGCTGCAACGCGTCGGGCGGTCTGGCCACACGGTGTCCGGAATGCCGAAGGGCCGCGTGTTCCCCGTGTCACGCGACGATCTGATCGAATGCGCCGCGCTCATGCGGGCTGTCAGGCGTGGCGAGCTCGACGCCATCGTGCAGCACGACGCGCCGCTGGACGTCCTCGCGCAGCAGATGGTCGCCGAGTCGGCATGCCGGGAGTGGCCGGCCGACGACCTGTTCAGGCTCGCGCGGCGCGCGTGGCCGTACCGGGACTTGTCGAGGGACGCGTTCGACGCTGTGCTGGCCATGCTGGCCGAAGGGTTCGCCACGCGGCGCGGCCGGCGCAGTGCCCTCGTGCACCGCGACGAAGTGAACGCAACGTTGCGCGCGAGGCGCGGAGCCCGGCTGCTCGCACAGACGTCAGGGGGTGCCGTTCCGGAAATCGCCGACTATCGGGTCGTCCTCGAGCCAGCCGACACCTTCATCGGCACGCTCAACGAGGACTTCGCCATCGAGAGCATGGCCGGTGATGTCTTTCAACTCGGCAACGCGTCCTGGCGCGTGCTGCAGGTTGCGGCCGGAACCGTCAGGGTCGCTGACGCCCAGGGGTCACCACCCAATATCCCGTTCTGGTTCGGCGAGGCGCCCGCGCGAAGCGAAGAGCTGTCCCGCGCGGTCAGCGACCTGCGGGCGGAGATGGATCGCCTGTTGCCAGACGTGACGGCCACCAGCCATACGTTCAACGACATCGTTCGCTGGCTGATCGAAGAGACCGGCCTCTCAAAAGAGGCCGCTGAAGAGGCGGTCGCGTATCTCATCGACCGACACGACTCGCGACGTGCTCGTGCAGGCGTTCCTTGACGCACCGGTGTTTCAAACCCGTTGGCGGTGGAATACGACCATTTCGCTGGCCGTCCCGCGCAGCCGCGGCGGGAGGAAGATCGCGCCGCAATTGCAGCGCATGCTGGCCGACGATCTCATGGCCGCGGTGTTCCCCGACGCCGCGGCGTGCCTCGAGAACATACCGGGCGACCGCGAGATTCCGGATCACCCGCTGGTCAACCAGACCGTGCGCGATTGCCTCGAGGAAGCAATGGACTTCGATGGTCTCGCCGCCGTGCTGCGCCGGGTCCATGCGGGCGAGCTGCGGCTGGTCGCACGCGACACGCCCGAACCGTCGTTCTTCGCGCACGAGATTCTGAACGCCAAACCTTACGCGTTCCTCGATGATGCGCCGCTCGAGGAGCGGCGCGCGCATGCCGTCCAGGCTCGGCGGACGGGTGACCCGGCGGCGTCTGGCGACCTCGGCGCGCTCGATCCTGCCGCGATTGCGCGCGTGCGAGACGACGCGCGCCCCGATCCGCGGGACGCCGACGAGCTGCACGATGCGCTGCTCACGGCCGGCTTTCTGACCGCCGCCGACGTCTCATCACTCGCGCCTGCGCTATTCGAGCCGCTGCGCTCGATGCGCCGCGCCACGGTGGTTTCTGTGGCGCTCTCGGTTGAGGGCGGTGCGGAGCCGGAGGGCGTTGACCAAGCCGAAAGCCCCACACCTAACGCCACATTCAATGCGTGGGTAGCCGCTGAGCGCCTCCCCGAACTGCTGGCGGTTCACCCGACTGCAGCGTTCGATGCTCGCATCGCAGCTCCTCCCACACGGACGGCACGCACGTGGACGCGGGATGACGCCGTCCTCGAGCTGCTGCGCGGCCGGTTGACCATGCTCGGACCGGTCACCGCGCGAGAGGTGGGTGACTCGCTGGCCGTGTCGGAAGCGGTCGCAGATGCTGCACTGCTCGCGCTCGAATCAGAGCGGCTCGTGTTGAGGGGGTGGTTCAGTCCGGGCGCGCGTGCGCTGGAATGGTGTGACCGCGCGCTGCTCGAACGCATTCACCGCTACACACTGCACAAGCTGCGCGCCGAGATCGCGCCGGTCAGCCCGGCGGACTTGATGCGGTTCCTGTTCCGGTGGCAACACGTGGATGTATCGTCTCGTGTCTCGGGACCCGACGGGCTGCGCGAGGTCGTCGGCCAGCTCGGTGGCTTCGAGCTGGCGGCGGGCGCCTGGGAGC
>JAIVJE010000169.1 GCA_020200195.1 Acidobacteriota bacterium
CGGATAGATTCCGTAGACCGGCACGCCGCGCGATCGCCAGGCACGAGCGTCGGTGCCGGCCTGAAAGAGGTATGGCGTGACCTCGGCACCCGCGTATTGCGCGCGTGCATGCTTCTCGAGCGCTCGATAGAGCTCCGTGTGCTCTGAGGACGGTGCGACCGCAGCCCCGGTCGCGGGTGTCGACAGCCGGACCTCGACGCGCGGATCGTCGATCACACGTTGGAAGTCCCGGACGACGTCGTCGGGGCTGGTGCCGGGGATGATGCGCACGTTGATGGTGGCGTCGGCGGCTCCGGGGATGACGTTGGTGCGAAATCCGGCATTCAGGAGCACAGGGGCGATCGTGTTCCGCATGATCGCGTGCAGCAGCGGATCCTTGCTTATCGCTGCGTCGGCTTGCCGGACGAGCGCGGGATCACCGCTCGTCAGATTCTTGAAGTGCTCAGACATCGGCGGCGTGCTTGTCCTGGCGAGGGTCAGAAAAAACTGCCGGGTGCTGGGAATGAGTCTGACCGCAGGCTCGTAGCCCGCGAGCTTCGTGAGGGCCCGGGCGAGCGTGAAGATGGCGTTGTCGGGACGAGGCATCGACGAATGCGTGGACGTGCCCTTCGCGCTGACGATCACCGCAATAGACGACTTGTCGGCGGTCGAGATGCTGACGTACTGAACCTTGCCGTCAGGCCCTTTGATGATCCATCCGCCTTCGTTCAAGGCAAACTCGCAGTCGATCTTGGGCCAGTGGGACTCGGCGAGCCATGAGGTGTGGTATTTCCCGCCTTCCTCATCAGCCTCGGCAAGGAGAATCACGTCGCGGGCGAGCGGAACTTTTCGCTCGGCCAGCATCATCGCCGCGCGCGCGAACACCGCCAGGCCGCCCTTGAAATCTATGGCGCCGCGGCCGAAGACGTATCCGGCCTTGATCACGCCGGCGAACGGGTCAACCGTCCATTTGGCCCGTTCGACACCCACCACGTCGGCATGCGCGGCAAGCAGGAGCGGCCGCTTCGACTGATCTCCCTTGAGGCGAGCGATGAAGTGAGCCTTTCCCGATTGCGGCGTCGGAATGGTGTCGACTTCGAAACCCAGCGCCTTGAACCGGGGGGCGAGCAGCTCGGCGAGTGCCCCTTCATTGCCTGGTGGATTGCTCGTGTCCACGCGGATGACCTCCGCGAGCAGCCCGGCTGTCGGATCGATCGAGTCAGCGGGTGAGGGCGTCGCCCCGGGGATAGCGGCCGCGAGCGCCAGAGCTGTGACGCCAGCCAGACAGACGCGAGGGATCCGGCGTGCTCTGAATCTCATGTCAGACATTCTCTTTGGAGATGCAGGGCAATTCAAATCCTCCGATTGACGCGCCGACGGCATTCACGACGAGCACGAAGAACACGATGGACACGAAGCAAGAAACTTAAAAGGCATTCTCGTCAACACACGTGACCTTTGGGAAGTTGTGACAGCATCGGCTCTGTGGATGACTGAGGTTCACCGGCATGCAAATCCGGATTACAGTCGTACCGCCTCCAGATGGCTGACGCGCTTCGCGATGGACGCTTGCCACGACGCCGCGCAGCCGCAAAACGGTCAGATCGGCGGCGCGCTCGCCGCCGAGCACCGACAGCGCCGTCGCGACGGCGTCTGCAGTACCGCCGTCATCCGCGATAACCCGCGCAATGAAATCATGCGTGACGCCCAGTCCTGTGCGAGGGTCCACCACGTGGGAATACCGGATACCATCGATCTCGACGAACTGCGCGGTCGCACCCGACGTTGCCAGCGCCGCATTCGCCAGCGTCGCCGCGCGGGCGGCGAGCGCGGCGTTCGAACCAGGCGTGTCGATGTGCCAGCCCTCACGGCCTGGCGGTGGGGCACCGACGACGATGTCGCCTCCGGCTTCAATGAGCGCGCGGGACATACCGCGGTTCTGGAGGGTGCGCAGAGCGTCCTGGAGGATGTAACCCTTGGCAATTCCGCTGAGATCGAGGAGCATGCCGGGAACGGCGAGCCGAATCGCCGGGCGGGCGGCGTCGAGCCCGATGTGCCGCCACCCGACCAGCGCGAGGGCGGCATCAATGGCCGCAGGGTCCGGCCGGCGCCCCGTGCGCCGCGCATCGCGCCAGAGTGCGCCGACCGGGCCGATGGTGATATCGAACGCCCCGTCGGTCGCGCGGGCGATGTCGACGGCGCGACGGACAACCGTGAACAGCTCGGCGCTTACCGTCACCCACTCGCGCGGGCGGCGCGCGAGTCGTCTGACTTCGCTGTCCGGGCGGTAGTCGCTCATCATTGCGTCGAGGGCGGCGATCCGTGCGAAGGCCGCGCTCGCCGCCACTCTTGCAGCGGACTCGTCCGTGGTGTACATCACGATGCGAACCGGCATCCCCATATGGACGGCGACGAACTCGTGCGGCTTCGCCGATTGGCCGGCACGCGCGCCGGACGCCGCGAACAGCAGCGCCACGAACAACAGATGCGGGTAATGCCGTGACATGCTCACGATACGGTTCTCCCAGTCTTGCCCCACTGGTGATGGTGCTCGCCTGCGCGCTGGTGCGCGCGGACGTCTTCGCGCAGGCCGTCCCAGCGGCGCCAGCCGGCCAGATCACCGAGCTGCCCTCAACCTACCGCGAATCGATCCCCGGCACAGTGGTCACTTTCGAAATGGTGCTCGTGCCCGGTAGGAAAGTCACTCTCGAAGGAACCGGGGTGGACGTGCAGCCCTTCTTCGTCTCGCGCACCGAAGTGACGTGGGACATGTACGACGTATTCGCGCTCGGTCTCGATAAACGCGCCTCGCCGGGTGCCGCCGACGCCACGGCCCGGCCGTCGAATCCGTATGGCGCGCCCGATTATGGGTGGGGCCACGCCGGGTACCCGGCGATTAGCGTCGCGCATTCCGCGGCGCAGGCGTTCTGCGAGTGGCTGTCGGCCAGGACAGGCAAGACGTATCGGCTGCCGTCCGAAGCTGAATGGACGCGGGCTGCCGATCTCGCGACGGGCGGATCGCAATGGTCGCGGCTGCAGATCGACGCGGTGGCGTGGCACCGCGCAAACGCGGGGGCCAAAACACACCCGGTCGCCGCGAGAAAGCCTGACGCGCTGGGCCTCTACGATCTGTTCGGCAATGCCGCCGAATGGGTCGTCACCGCTGACGGCCAGCCTGTGGTGCGCGGCGGCTCGTTCCGCGACGCGGCGGACGGAGTCGGCCCGCGCGCGCGTGCCGCGCAGAACGCCGCGTGGAACGAGCGAGATCCCCAACTCCCCAAGAGCCGCTGGTGGCTCTCCGACGGACCCTTTGTCGGCTTCCGCATCGTGCGGACGCCCTGAATGCGAGGACAGACTGCCATGACCGACAATCGAATCGATTCTCCGTCGCGCCGCGAGTTCCTGCAGACGGCGGCCGTGGCGTCGGCTGCGCTGGCGGTACCGCCCGGCCTGTTTGCCGCGGGATCCGACATCATCCGCGTCGGGCTCGTGGGATGCGGCGGCCGCGGCACCGGTGCCGCCGCTGACTGTCTCCGCGGCTCTGAGGGTGTCGAGCTCGTCGCCCTCGGGGATCTGGTTCCCGATCGGCTCGACCAGTGCCGCGCCCAGCTCGCCAAGGCCGCCGCCGAAAATGCCGACTTCGCCGCCAAGTACAAAGTCACCGATGAGCGCTGCTTCACCGGTTTTGACGCGTACGAGAAAG
>JAIVJE010000457.1 GCA_020200195.1 Acidobacteriota bacterium
ATACAGGCCGGGCGAGAGCTGCTCGGTGCCACCGCAGTTGCGCTGGTTGAGCAGAACGACGTTGAAGCCGGCCTTCAATCCCTTTTCTGCCAGACCGCGCATGTAATGCGCCTGGCTGGACCCTTCGAGACCGTGCAGCGCGACCAGCGCAGGATGGACGTGGCGATCCGGTTGCCAGTAGCAGTGCGCCACGACCTGCGTGTCCGGCTCGACGTCGAAATGACGGATTTCCGGCGTCGGCAGGCGGAATTTTCTTGGCCTGCCCCAACCATACAAGGTCATCCGGTGACCGCCGCCGAGCCCAGTCGCTGGCACGAAGCCGTTCATGGGGTCCATGCAGAAAAAGTCACCCGCTCGGTGCTGCAGCGTGCCCCAGGGGCCGATAGGCATTCAGGAGGTTTCGACAGCCGTGGCACACTCAATTATCGCAGAGCTCCGGCGACAGCGCGAGGCGCGAGGACTCGACCTGCTGGCCCTGAGCCGACGGACCGGCGTGCGCGTCACGTTCCTCGAGTGTATCGACCGTGGTGACGTCGGTACCCTGCCCGCGGGGCTCTACGGCCGGGCAGCCATCCGCGGGTATGCGGTCGGCGTCGGCATCGACCCCGACGCAGCGCTCAGCGCCCTCGCGCCCCACCTCCGAACGCTCGAGGACCCAATCGACGGTCTGGCCAGGGTCCGCGGCATCAGCCGTCCGGCGCCTTCACGTTCGTCGCCGACCGTGCAGGCCGAGGAGCCCGGCCACGTCCGGGAAGCGCACGTGTCACCCCCGTGGCCGCCGCTCGCAGCGTCCCTGTGTGACGGCCTGCTGCTCGCCGTCATCGACCTGATGCTCCTTGCACTCACGGCGATCGCCTGTGGGACGACGATGGAGATTACGCTCCTCAGGGCAGGGCCTGCGCTGATCCTGCTGTGGGCGCTGATCGGGTGCGCCTACTACCTGCTCCTCGGAGGCATCCGTGGTGGCACCGTCGGTCAGAGGTTGTGGGAGGTACCGCGCACGGACGGCGCTGTGCCGGTCACGCTTAATGCGGCATGGCGCCGCGGTGCACAGTGGGCAGCCTTCGACTGCCTGGCGGCCGGTCGATGGATCGTTACCGCAACGCGTATACACGTAGCGTCCCGGACTGGAACGCAACCGGCAAGTCCATCTCGCGATCGGTCACCAGATACGTCAGAGCATAGGTGGCCGCCAGTTCGCGGCAACGCGCCGGCGTGATCGTGGCGAAGTCGCCAACAGCATCGAGCCGTTCCCGGACCCGCATCGCGACACCGCGATCGTACATGCCGATCGCGGTGTCTTTGACTTCTTCCACCAGCACGTCACGCTCGCCGGCCACACGAACACTCGTTCCGTAGCGCACGGCGTGCAGCGGATCCGCGAGCCAGGCCGCGGTTGGATCCGTCGTCCGTGCCCAGGCCATGACACGTCCCCAGTCGTCGTCCGCAATCCAGATGGCAGCGACGGGGCGATTCGGGAAGCGCACCCCGAGCAGATAAATACCGCGCACCGCGGACAGCGCGAACAGCACGCCCGCCGCCGTCAGCGCGCGCCGCGTCGTCGGCCGAACGCCTTCCGCCACCATCCAGACCACATACACGACTGCGAGCAGGTCCAGCATCCAGAACATGCGTGCCGGTTGCAACTGGATCGACAGCGGCACGCCTGCGGCATGGAAAGGGAGGAAACTCGCGAAAAGGACCACCAGCGAAATGCAGCCGATCACAACCGCTTTCTCGCGCGGAATTGTGAGGCCTGCGAGGCTGCGCCGACGATACGCCCACAGAATCACCGGGATGTACGCGAGATTCACGAGCCATGTGGTCGCGGGCCAGTGGAGCGGAAAGAGATAATCTTTCCGGGCCAGAGTCTCGAGCCAGGCCGGATCGAACCGCGTCAGGCGGCCGTTGAGCGGACCGAAGACGATCGCCCACACCGCAACTGCCACGACCGGTACCGCGGCCGCACCCAGCGGCACGCGCAAGCGGCGCTCCGCCACGAACGTCGCCACCACGAGCCACACGCCGAACCACAACGCCGTCGTCGGGTGGATGACGAAGGCAACGGTTACGAGGAGCGCCGGCCGCACCAGGTCGCCGCGGAGAAACCACGGCACGGCGAGCACGCCGAACGCGAACGCGAGCTGACGTGGGTGGAAATAGCCCTCGAGCGTATTCGTTCCGGACTTCGCAATCGCATGGCGCAACGTAAGCGCGGCCAGCAGCGCAGCGACGGCCCATTGCGTCCGATACAGAAGCGCGCCCAGCGATGCCGCGCCCCACGCCAGCAACACCAACGCGGCGAGATACGCGCCTGCGAACAGCATCGGAAGCGACATACCGGTTGCTCGCGCCACCAGCGCGATTGCTTCGTCAGCTACGGTAAGGCGGGCCTGCGATTCAATGGGCGCGCCGTCGCGCGGGAACAACCCGGGATCCAATCGCTTCAGCACGGCCGGTATGTAAAACGCCTGATCGGAGGCGCCATAGCGGTAGCCCGCGCAGTTGAGCGTCGCCAGCAGGACGAAAGGGACTACGCACAAGGCAAAAGGGAAAAGGGAAAAGGGCGCCGACGTGTCGTTACCGCTCATCCGCGGTCGGGCCGTACATCGCCGGCAGCGGCACATTCCTGAGGCGGAGGTAGACGCTCAACTGACCACGATGATGGATCGAGTGGTTCATCACGAAACTGCGCACCGCGCTCACGCGCGGCATCGTGAAGACTTCATGGGTGCCATGCTTGAGCGTCCAGGGAACCAACATCTCGGGATCCGTGCGCTGCACCAGGGAGGCGCGCGCGGCGGCCACTTTGCGGTCGAACTCTTCCAGCAGTGCCGCGCGGGACGCGGGCCGCGAGGGACGCGTGTCAGCTACTGTGGCCAGATCGAATGACATCGCGTCCAGGATTGCATTGCACCACGTGGGAATGTTGGCAAGATGGCCCGTCAGTTGGCCGAGCGACATCGATTTCTCGTGTGGCTTCCAGTCGAACTCCGCCTCCGGCACGCGGTCGAGCAGGCGGCGGGTCGTACCCATCTCGTGATCGAATTCAGGGACGAGCGCCGCACTCAGGGGCATGGCTATTTTATTTCGTCCGCTTCGACGATGACGACCTTCGAACCGATTTCCTTCCCGGCTACGGACAGTTTGACGAGATAGCTGCCAGGCGCGATCGACGGCCCGCGGGCAGCGCCCCGGCCACCGCCTCCGGCACCACCGGCGCCGAAACCGCCGAATCCACGCCCCGCGCCCGGCGGTGGGTTGCCCTGCAGGTTCCACTGGACTCGGTTGAGTCCCACCACTCTGGTGCCGTCCATCGTGCGGACCTCTTTGCCCTGCACGTCGCTGATGGTGATCTTGACGTCGCCGGCCGGCGGGCTCTTCAGCCAGTAGCTGATCGCGGTCCCCTGCGAGGGATTCTGGCCGCGGAAGTGCTTCGCCGCCCCTAGTGTGATCGACTTCTGGATATCGGTGAGCCATTGGACGCCGGGACGGACGTCGAACAGGATCGCATCTGCTTTCGTCATCGCGTCCGCTGACAGTTGCTGCAGCGGCGTGATGTCGTCGATGATCCAGATACTCCGGCCGTGCGTGCCCAGGATCAGATCGTTGTCACGCGGATGCACCATCACGTCGTCGATCCGGACCGTCGGCAGCCCGTTCATGAACGAGATGGAGGTGAAGGTTTCGCCGAAGTCCGTGGTCTTGAACACGTATGGTTTGTGATCGTTCGTGCGATGACCGCCGAACGTCACGTACGCCGTGCCGACATCGAAGTGCGATGGCTCGACGCGCGACACGTGCGTCTCATCGGGAACACCCTTCGCGTTGGCAGCGACGTTCTTCCACGAGAACCCGCCGTCGCGGCTGATCTGCACGTTGCCATCATTCGTGCCTACCCAGAGAACGCCCGGGACCACCGGCGATTCGCCAATCGTGACGACATTGCTGTAAGACGCCGCACCGTCATGCTTGGAGGCCATCGGTTCCATGCCGCCGACGCCCAGGATCGGACGTTCGAAGCGGCTGATGTTACGCGTCAGATCTTTCGTCATCGTCCAGGTGTCGCCGCGATCGGTGGACTTGAACAGCCGCTCGCCGCCCAGATAGACCGTGCTTGGATTGTGCGGCGACAGAATGAACGGCGTGTTCCAGTAGAAGCGATACTGTTCGCCCGCGGGAGGCACGGGGACAATGTTTGCCCGGGGAGTGGGGCCGAAGCCAAATTGCCCGGCGGCCTGCGCCGGGGCTCCTGGAACGGGCTGGCTCCCCGGCACCGGAGCGCCGGGAGCGCCAGGAGCGCCGGGCGGGGCAGTTTCCGCCGCGGGTCGCGGCGGCTCTGGCTGCGCCGGCGCTGCGCCAACCGCTGACGGCGGAGCGGCGGCTTGACCCGGCTGGACGGGTCGCGGCGGCGCGCGTGGACGGATGCTGCGCGTCTGACCTGTGCGGAGATCGTAGCGATTCGTGTTGCCATCCTGCGCTTCGGAATAGCCGATCGCCCAGTCCGTCGGGTCGTTCTGCGTGTAGAAACCGTCGCCGCCGCCGATCCGGTACCAGTCCGAGTTGAGGATGCCGTTCTGTGACCGCGTGGCGCTGGGGCCGCACCAGCTCCCATTGTCCTGAAG
>JAIVJE010000458.1 GCA_020200195.1 Acidobacteriota bacterium
GAGAATGTTGTGGCTTCGGATCAGATGTCAACCTGAGTTATGCCCCGTGATCTAATAGACGTCCTCTTCGACGAGCTCGGAAAGCGTTTCCCCGGGTTCAGGAAGGGTGCGGCGATCGCCGCGCTGGTCGTTCTGATTCTGATCGTGGGATTCGGCGTGTACGCTCTGAGCAGCTTATTTTGACGGCCGCACGTTAATTAGGTTCGCCAGGTTCGTGGGGTGCGGCAGGTTCGAAGGGTGCAGCAGGTTCGTTAGGTTCGACGAGTTCGTGAGGTTCCGCGTCAGTCGAGATACTTGACGAACACTACCTCATTGCGCTTTTCGTTGTACAGCAGCTCGTCGACTCTCGCCCGAACAGTCAGAATCCCAAAACCACCCGGTCGCATGCCCTTTTCCTCGCGCACGAGCGTGTGAGCGGTTGGGTCGTCCTCTGGCTGGCCGACGGCGGCGTGCAGCAGTCCCTCCAGGTTGAAGCCTGGACCGGGATCTGCGATGCGATAGAGCAACATCCTTTTTGCCCTGAGGAACGCGACCCGGACGGTGCGGGAAGGATCGAGCCCGCCGCCCCATTCGATCGCGTTCATCAGCAGTTCGCGAAAGGCATAACCCACCGATTCCCGGACGTCGA
Organism: Acidobacteriota bacterium; assembly: GCA_020200195.1. Taxonomy (GTDB): domain Bacteria; phylum Acidobacteriota; class Vicinamibacteria; order Vicinamibacterales; family 2-12-FULL-66-21; genus JAIVJE01. Next base: position 629 of record JAIVJE010000458.1, read on the forward strand.
CCGGCAGGTCGCCTTCGAGATGCGCCATGAAGCTCTCGATTCGATCCACGACGGCGCGCTCGCACGGGACCAACAGCTCGACCCAGTCGGGTCGCGCTGACACGACCTCGATCGCGGGCGCGACGGCCTTCTGGGTCATTACCTCGTTCAGGAGTTCGACCAGCGCCTGTGGCTCGACGGGCTTCGACACGTACCGCCACGCCTGCTGGCGGACAGCGCGAAGCAGCGTTTCCGGTGTGTCGTCCGAGGTCATCACAACGACGCGGGGGCGCGCCCTTTCGGGGGGCAGTGCGGCCAACACGTCCAGCCCGTTCATCTTCGGCATCCACACGTCGAGAAGCATCAGATCGTAGGAGTCCGCGCTCAGACGTTTGAGCGCCTCCGCTCCATCCTTCGCCGACGCGACAGAAAACCCGGCGCTTTTCAGCGTCTCGGCCAGGAGATGACGCGTGGACCGGTCATCTTCGACGATCAGGATGCTGCTCATGGCTTTGTCTTCCTCTGTCGCTGGCGCTGTGCGGTACGAGGCCGACGGCTGGCCCGACTGAGCGCCTGGCACAGGCGTTCCATCTCCCGGGTCAGCACCTCGAACGTTGCCAGTGACTGGGAGAGCTCTCCGTTCTTGCCCTGAAGCTCGAGCTGACGCGCGGCTTCGACGACAGGAGCCGCTGCGAAGTTCGCCGCGCCTCCCTTCAGCGCGTGCGCGGCGTCTCGCAATGTCTGACCGTCGCCGGCGGCGATGGCACGCCGCATCGCTCGCATCCGTGCGGGGGAATCTTCGAGAAACAGCCGCACCAGCTTTTCGAACAGCGGCGCGTTCTCACCCAACCTCGCGCGGACCACACGCTCGTCGAAAGCGGGCGGGACTGCTGCGACCGGCGCAACCGGCACCTCCGGTGCAGGGACAGGTGCCGCCGGGGTGGCAGGCGGCACGAGCTGGTCGATGACACGCGTCAGCTCGACCCCATCGATCGGCTTCGTCACGTACCCGTCCATGCCGGCCTCGAGGCATCGTTCGCGGTCCCCCTTCATCGCGTGTGCCGTCAGCGCCACGATCGGCAGGTGCACTCCAGAGCCACGCTCGGCGTCCCGAATTGCAGCCGTGGCCTCCAACCCACCCATCACCGGCATCTGCAGGTCCATCAGCACCAGGTCGAATGCTTCACGCCCCGACTGCTCGAACGCCGCGAGCGCGGCGCGGCCGTCGCCCGCGATGACGACCTGATGCCCCAGCCGCTGGAGAATCTGCCTCGCGACCTCCTGGTTCACCGGGTGGTCCTCCGCGACGAGGATACGTAGCCCCGTTCTGCGGGCGGTTGGGATGGGAGACGGCTCGGGATTGACAACGCCTTCTTGCGGCCGACTCGTCAGCACGTCGGTGATGGCGTCGAGGAGATCGGACTGCTTGACAGGCTTGGTCAGATAGCGCGCGATGCCGAGCCGATCGCAGAGCGCTGCATCCTCCGGCTGACCAGCGGAAGTCAGCATGATCACGCGCGCGTCAGCGGCATCGGAGGAGGCCTTCAACTCCTGGGCGAGCGTGAAACCATCCATTTCCGGCATGTGCCCGTCGACGAGGAGCAACGGGAATGGGCGGCCTTCCTCCGCGGCCCGCTGTACCGCTGCCAACGCGGCATCTCCGCTGTGGACTGTCGTGGGCTCCATGTGCCAGCTGCGCAACATCTCGTCGAGCACGCGCCGATTCGTGGCATTGTCGTCCACGACGAGCACGGGAAGGCTCCGCAGCAGCACGGGCTCAGGACCGGGTGCAGAGACGGCCTGCCGGCTGAATCGGGCCGTGAAATGGAACGTGCTTCCGCGGCCCACCTCGCTTTCCAGCCACAGGCGTCCCCGCAGCATCACGACGAGCTGCGCGCTGATCGCAAGGCCCAACCCCGTTCCACCATACCGGCGGGTGGTCGAGCTGTCGGCTTGCGCGAAAGCGTCGAACACGAGGTCGTGCTTGTCGGCAGCTATGCCGATGCCCGTGTCGCTGACGGCGCAATGAATCTCGATCTCGTCCGGCATCTCCGTGACGACGTCCACGCGCACGACGACTTCGCCGCGCTCGGTGAACTTGATGGCGTTGCCTACCAGATTGAGGACGATCTGCCGCAGCCGCCCTGGATCACCGACGAGGGCACCGGGTAATCCTGGCGGGATGTGGCAGGCCAGCTCCAAGTCCTTCTCGACAGCCCTCAACGCCAGGGTGCGGATCGTGTCTTCGATGGTCTCGCGCAGATCGAACGCGACGCGATCGAGCTCCAGCCGTCGGGCCTCAATCTTGGAGAAATCGAGGATGTCGTTGACCAGCGCCAGCAGCGCTTCGCCGGAGTGTTTGACGATCGCCAGCCGCTCTCGTAGTTCGGGTGTCGGCGCTGTGTCGAGCGCCAACTGGGTCATGCCGATGATGGCGTTCATCGGTGTGCGGATCTCGTGGCTCATGTTGGCGAGGAACTGACCCTTCGTCTGCGTCGCCTGCTCGGCGTCCCGCTTGGCGGCCTCCAGTTCTTTCACGAGTTGCCTGAGCCGTTCGGCGTTCTCTTCCTGGACCTGGCGGGCCATTTCCATGGCGCGGGCATACCGCCGCAGCTCCTGGTCGGCGAGCTTCTGCTCGGTCACATCGCGTCCGGCCGCGTAGATCACCTCCTGTTCCACGAGTGGTGTGGCCATCCATTGCAACCACCGGTACGCGCCGTCCTTGCAGCGAAAGCGGTTCTCGAATGAAAGCATCATGACGCCGCCGGACAAGCCGGCGACCTGGGCAGTGGTGGCTTCGCGATCGTCCGGATGGACGAAATCAAGGTACGGGCTGGCGAGCAGTTCCGCAGTCGTAAAGCCCAGCACCTGCGACCAGGCCGGGTTGAGGCGTTTGAAGTAGCCGTCGAAGCCGGCGATGCACAGGAGGTCGAGGGACAACGAGAAGAAGCGGTCGAGATGCTCTTCCGCTTGCCTGCGCTCAATGAACTGGCCGACCTGGCTGCCGATGGTCGCCATCATGGCGAGCAGCGCGCTGTCGGGCTCGCGCAC
>JAIVJE010000459.1 GCA_020200195.1 Acidobacteriota bacterium
CGACCGGGCGGCGTGCCACGAGCAGCACGACACACGCCAGGAGCGCGAGCAGCACGAGGCGAAACGTGCTGCCGAGCAATCGTGCGACCGGCCCGAACCCGCCAAACAGATGAACTGGCCCCCATCCGTCGAACCATGGACTGAGGTTGACCCGCACGCCAAGATCACCGAGCGATACCTCCGTGACGCCGCCGCGGACCTGAGCGCCCGGTGCCCTTCGCAACTGCCCACCTACGGTGACCACATCGCCGCGCACGATCGCGTTCGGACCGAGGTCCACGGACCCCAGAACTGCCACGACTTGATCGCCCACTTCCCCATCGATGCGCACCGAACCCAGCACCGCGACCACCTGACCTGACACCTCTTCATTCTCGGAGACGCTCACGTCTCCCAGGATCCGCACTCGATCCCCGCTCGAACGCCGATTGCGCCTGCGCGTCGCTTCCGGCGCCGACGACGATGGCGCCTCGATTGCGGGCTCGGATTCCGGACGCCGCTGTTCCGGTTCCGGGCGTGGCCGCTCCAATTCCGGGCGCTGTGGCTCCTCGGCCCTGCGGACGCCGAACAGATCGCGACGAACACTTGCGTCGAGATAAGAAAGCTTCAGGATCGCGTCGGCGTCGCTCCCCACCTGCTCGCGCAGCTCGCGGCCGGTCACCGGGACGCCGTTCACCGCGATTGTGTCGGAGATTTCGATCAACCGCACGTCACCCGTGCGCGTCTTGGGTGTGAGCGCCACGCCGTTCGTCAGGGGCACGACGTCGTACCGCTGCTCGATGCGCGCGCGCAGCGCCTGCTGCTCGTCCGCGGGGAACCGCTGCGCCGCCACGTGCACGCAAGCGGCGACGATCACCATCATCAGCAACGATGTCCACCGTTTCATTCGAATGACTCCCCATCTGAACCGAGAAGACGCTGCAGCGTGAACAGCGCCGCGATCGCGATCCCCTGAATCACGATAATCACGAACGTCACCTTCGGATCCGCGGCAAACGCTGCCGCGGCACGGCCGAGGCCGCTCACCCGCCGCCGCGATGCCTGCCATCGCCCGGGCGGTGAATTGCGGTGAAACGGGCTCCTCGGGCACGACCGTCTGATACACGGTTCTGAATGCCCCATCCGCGTCGTCGTCGCGGCCGCTGTCATCAGCAGTGCGCCAACGCACATAACTGTTCAGGGCGTCGTTCATGGCCTCATACAGGCTTACGTGGTCTGCCCTGGCTCCGTTGCGGTCGGCGCCCATCCGGCCGAGGTCAGGTGCCGGGCAAGCTCTTTCCGGGCACGGTGGACGTGGGACCTGGCGGTGACCTCCGGAACCCCGAGAACGCTGCCGATCTCGTCGAACGAGAGGCCTTCCTCGTAGCGCAACATGATGGCGGCGCGGAACTCCGGCCGGAGCTGTCCAAGCGCGACCGCCAGCGCGCGGCCGAGCGCGTGACGCTCGACCGGGTCCGCCGCCGGTGCCGCCGCCATGTTGTCCGATGCATCGCCGGAGCGCGAGGATGCCGTATCGATCGACATCGTCGGTGGACGGGAGCGGCGAAGCGCGTCGAGCGCGGTGTTGTGGGCGATCCGGAACAGCCAGCTCGACAGGCGGCGCGTCGTGTCAAACGCCGCGAGGCTGCGGAATGCCTTGACGAAGGTTTCCTGTGCCAGGTCCTCCGCCAGCGCGCGGTCCCCCGTCATGCGCGCGATGAGGCTGATGATCGGCCGCTGGTAGCGCCGGACGATCTGTTCGAACGCAGACTGCGAGCCCGCAAGAGCCTGGGCCACCAGGCGGGCCTCGCCTACTGTCTCCAGATCGATCGGGATGATCCGGTCCTCATAAGAGGCTTACGCAGATATTTTAGCGACGTTGCAAGGAATGCGCTGGCTGCGGGAAGGTGGGCGGCCGGCGGCGGCGCGCGCTCGGGAATGACCGCCTGGGGTGCCGCGGTCTGCCGAGCGCGCGACACCCCAGGGAGGCTACGTATCTACCAGTCGAACTTCACGCCGAACTTGGCGATACGGGGACCCATCACCGTCGTCGCCTTCTCATATGACGCCCCGGAGCGCCAGTTGATGTTCACCGCGGTGTTGGAGTTCATCGCGTTGAACAGGTCGAAGAACAATCCCAGCTTGGCTCGCTGCGCGAGCTTCAACTGCTTCTCGACGCGGAAGTCGAGCACCGTCACCTGCTCCTGGCGGCGCGTGCCGATCGGCTCCGCCAGCACGAGCTGCGTGCCGTAGTTGGAGCAGTTCGTGGTGACCGTCGCGGAGCACGCTCCGACCGAGAAATAGCGTCCATACGGCGCCCCGTGGAGCGTCTTGAACACCGGCGTCACGCGAACGCCCCAGCCGGCGTCGACGGTGCCGCTCAGTTTCACGTTCCAGTTCGTGAAGTCGTTCTCGGTGTGCTCGTTCGGCGTCGACGGATAGCTGCCGAAGAACGCGAAGTTCGAGATCGCCGTGCCGAAGCGATTGTTCGCGTAGTTGTTCCCGAACTCGTGCGTCCACGTGTGCGAGAACGAGGCGTTCACCGACCACCGCCGGGTGTAGCGCTTGTTGGCCGATACTTCGAACGTCTTGTACGTGCCTTCATATCCGTCGATGTTCGTCGTGAGCTGGCTCGAACCGCGCGCCGGATTGTCCAGGTTCAGGAAGGCAAAGGTGCCATTGTCGGCCGTCGTGGCCACGCTGCCGTCGGGGCCCGGATCGATCACCGTGACCGGCAGGTTGAAGGCGTCCAGCGGGCGCAGCGTATTCATCTGCAGGACGCCCGCTTCGCCGGGTTGATACACATCGGCGTTCAGGTCGTTCCAGACGTGATCGGAGTACTGGTTGGCGGTGTTCGGATTGACCGAGTCCGCCAGATTCACGCCCGGGTTGAAGTAGAACCGGCCCCAGGTGCCTGAGCACGGTCTTGCCGTCCGCCGAGGAGGTCATACGTGGACGATAGGCCGGATTAAGGCGTCTTTCGTCGGCAACATAAGGGTCGTTCTCGGACCTGGCCTTTTTTGCTTCACCGGCCTCGGTGAGGCGTATACTGCGCCGCAAGGCTCGCTTGCACCATCTGAGGAGGTGTGTATTGAGGCGTTTCGTTCACATAGGCGCCGTGTTTCTCGCGCTCGCCTTGGCGGTGGCGCCTGCTGCCCGGGCCCAGGGTGGAGGCGCCAGCCAGACTGGCACCATCACCGGGAAGGTCACCGACACGATTGGCGCGGTGTTGCCTGGTGTGACGATAACCATCACCAGTCCTGCCCTCATGGGGAACCAATCCAGCGTCACCAACGAGTCTGGACTTTATCGCTTTCCCGCGGTGCCCCCGGGCATGTACGCGATCACGTACGAGCTGCCGGGCTTCGGCACGCTGCGCCGTGAAAAGATCGAGGTCGGACTGGGGTTCACCGCAACGGTGAACGTCGAGCTGGCTGTCGCGGCGCTGCAGGAAACCGTGACGGTCAGCGGCGAGTCGCCGGTGATCGACACGACGGCGACACGCGTGCAGCAGAACTTCAAGCTCGAGCAGCTTCAGGCGATTCCGAATGCGCGTGACATGTGGTCGCTGCTCGCGGTCTCTCCGGCGGTCGTCATGAGTCGCATAGACGTCGGCGGCAACCGCGCCGGCACGCAGACCGGCTACACCGCCTACGGCTACAGCGGCCAGGTGCGCGTGCTCGTCGAGGGAATCAACACGACGGAGGGGACCGGGGGGGCCGGCTTCTACTTCGACTATGGCTCGTTCGAGGAAGTGTTTCTCGGCACCGCCGGCCAGGGCGCCGAGATGCCGACTCCAGGAGTGCAGAGCCAGTTCCTCGGAAAATCCGGCGGCAACAAGTTCCAGGGGGAGATTTACCTGGACTACGAGAACAACGACATGCAGGGATCGAACCTGGAAGGAAACATTCCCGAGAAGTGGGTCTACAACCCCACGACGAACACCGGGGGCATCCGCCTGGGCAGCAACGAAATCCAGGGCTACCGCGACTTCAACGTCAACGTCGGCGGCCCTATCAGAAGAGACAAAGTCTGGTGGTACTTCTCGTATCGCGATCAGAAGAACCAGGTCGCGCAGCCCAACTTCCGGTTCGACAAGACGTTCGACACCACGACGTGGAACCTGTCGGGCAAGGCCACGTACCAGTTGAGCCGCGATCATAAGTTCGTCGGCTATTACCAGTGGGGCCAGAAGATTCAGCCGAACCGTCTGCCGCAGTCGACCTACTTCTACAACACACCGGACGACACGTGGACACAGAACTCCGGGAGCTGGGTGTACAAGGGCGAATGGAACGGCACGATCAGCGACCGACTGTATCTCGAAGCGCGCTACGGCGACTTCGGCTATTACTTTCCGCTGCTGGCCAACACAGACCCGAGCAACACCTATTACTGGCGTGACACCGGGCTTCTGGAATTGTCAGGCGGTGACGATCGGTGGCAGCTCGACCGCGACCGCAAGCAGACGACGGTCGCTGCAACCTACTTC
>JAIVJE010000460.1 GCA_020200195.1 Acidobacteriota bacterium
CTTCACTGACGCTGCCGTATACCTCGTCGGTGGAGATCTGTACGAATTTGCGAAGACGAGGCGCGACCCGCGCAGCCTCGAGCAACACGAAGGTCCCGAATACGTCCGTGGTGATGAAGTCGCCCGCACTGGTGATGGAGCGATCGACGTGCGTCTCGGCGGCGAAGTGCACCACGATTTCGGAGGCGGCCACCAGAGGGGACGCGACACCTGCATCGGTGATGTCGCCTTTGACGAAGACGTGCCGCGAGTGGTCGAGGACCTCCTTCAGGTTGTCCATCCGGCCCGCATAGGTCAGCTTGTCCAGCGTCGTGACCCGCCAGTCTTCGTGCGCGGCGAGGGCGTACTTCACGAAGTTCGATCCGATGAAGCCTGCGCCGCCGGTGACGAGGACCTCAACCATCTTTGCGGGTCCAGTCATACGGCAGCGTGCCGTGGGGTTCGAGCCGGTACTCATCCGGCTCCTTGTAGTCGTACGGCTCGTTCGGCACGTTGATCACCAGCGACAGGTCGGAGCTGATGCATTTCCAGCCATGATAGACAAGGTTCGGCACCTGGACGAGTGTGGGGTTCTGGGATCCCAGGAAAAACTCGTTGACCGCGCCGCGGGTGGGCGAGTCGTCTCGGGTATCGATCAACACCAGTTTGACCATCCCGGATATGCACGCGAAGTTGTCGATCTGACGGCGATGATAGTGCCAGGCCTTCACGACACCCGGGTACGTGGCGGACACGTAGACCTGCCCGAATTTCGTGAAGAGCTCCGTGTCGTCAACCCGCAGGACCTCCATCAGCCATCCACGTTCGTCGGGGATCAGCCGGAGTGATTTCGTCCTCACGCCGTGGATCCGTGTCTTGGTCGCCGTATCGAACTTGACGGGCGCAGCCATACCTTCCTTACCAGCGAATCCCGACTTCGGAGTTGTCGCCGAGCATGAACCGGTATGCCGACGGCTTCGTCGGTGTCCGGTGAATCTTCACGTTGCGGCCGATCAGGCTGTCCTCGACACGGTTGACCAGGTTCCTGATCGAACTGCCTTCGAGGACGATGCTGTGCTCGATCTCGGATTCCCGGATTTCGACGTTGGCCATGATCGAGGTAAAAGGTCCCACGTATGCGTGCACGATGCGCGCATTGCGCCCGATGATCACGGGACCCCGCACCACGGACTCTTCGACAACCGCTCCGCACTCGAGGACAATCTTGCCTTCGAGCCGGGACAGGTCGTCCACAGTACCCTCGATGCGACGTTCGAGGGTATCGAGGATGAGGCGGTTCGCCTCGAGCATGTCCTCGAGCTTGCCGGTGTCCTTCCACCATCCTTCGACGATGTGCGGCCGCACTTCCAGTCCGCGATCGATCAGATCCTGGATGGCATCGGTGATTTCGAGCTCATCGCGAAAGCTGGGCTTGATCCGCTTGACCGACTCGAACACCTGCGGCGAGAACATGTACACCCCCACCAGCGCCAGATCGCTGAGGGGTGTCTCCGGCTTTTCCACGAGGCGAACGACGCGCCCGCCGGACAGCTCCGCCACGCCGAACATCTGCGGATCCGGTACGCGCGCGAGGAGAATCTGGGCCGCGGGACGCTCGCGGACGAACTCCTCGACCAGCCCGGTAATCCCTTTGTTGAGCAGGTTGTCGCCGAGATACATCACGAACGGGTGGCCGTCGATGAACGACTCACTGATCAGCACGGCATGTGCCAGGCCGCGGGGCGCGTCCTGCTCGATATACGTCACGCGGACGCCCCAGTCGGCACCGTCTCCCACCGCCGCCCGGATTTCCGCCTGCGTGTCACCGACGACGATGCCGATGTCGCGGATGCCGGCTGCCGCGAGCGCTTCAATCCCATAAAAGAGCACCGGCTTGTTCGCGACGGGCACGAGCTGCTTGGCGCTCGTGTAGGTGAGCGGACGGAGATTCCCGCAAGCGTGAACGACAGGTTGAAGCGGCGATCCTGCGGCACGCCGACGCCCGTGAACGTGCCTCGAAAGTTGAACGTCTGATACTCGATCCCGACTCCGCAGCACTGCGCATTGTAATACGCCAAGTAGCGCTGCTGGAGGAAGCTGTCGCGGCGCAGGTCGTAATTGAACGAGTACGTGCCCCCCAGCTTGTTGCCCAGACGCCGGAAGTTCGCGCTGCCTCCGACATAGTGGTCGGCACGCGCGGGGTCGTCGAAACTGGTGAGGCCGGGAATGTACCGGCGCTGGCTCCAACTGCCTGACGCCGACAGCCAGGTGCCGTGGTTGTACGAGCCGGTCGCCGAAAGCGTCATCAGCGCATGCGCGATGGGGCTCCACTCGCTCCGGAATTCCGCGCGGAACCGGTCGGTCGGCGTGCCGCGGATTTCGATCGCGAGCGGCGAATAGTGCGACGGCTCGGTACCGCTGAAGCTGCTCTGATACTGGCGATCGTACTGCGCCGCCTCGGGGTCGGTGTAATAGCTCTGCGACAGGGTGATGCTGGCGATCTCGCGCGACGCCTGCTTCTTCGCATACAGCCGGTTGCTCAGGCTGTAGGTCACGCGCGTCAGGTCCCCGCGATCGGAGTCCGTGCCCTCCAGGCGGACAATCCGGTCGAAGTTGTCAATCGCCGTAGTGCGCCGGATCGTTACCGTCGGCTCGACGACGTGCTTGAACTTTTCGGCATAACCGCCGCCAGGCGTGTTCCAGATGCGGTTGAAGACGGGCCCCGTGATGCGGGACTGGAAGTCGAAGAACTGACGGCCAATCCCGTTGGGCACCTGCGCGCCCGTGGCGTCCAGACTCTCCGTCCAGTACGTCCCCCGCCACCAGACGCTCGTATTCACCGAGAGGAACGGCCACCGTGTGAAGGGCACGCGGATCGAGGGGTTCACATCCATCCGCGTCACCCCCTGATCGCTGATCGTGACGTCTTCGCGCGTGGTGCTGCGCAGCAGCGTTGCATACTCGGCGCTGGCGCCCACATAGATCGGCAGCACCCGAATGGGCCGCTCGCCGCGGGACACGGACACCCGCGGCAGCGCTCCGTAGGTCGTCACCGTGTCGGTGCCCTGATCGGTGAATATGTCACTGCGCTCTGCAGTCGCGCTGAAGACGTACTCCGCCCAGCTCCCGCTCACGTTGCCCGCGATCCGGCGCGTGCTGTTGGTGGCGTGGAAGATGTTCTGTTGATACCGTTGCTGCGGCACGATGCTGGAGAAATAATCGACGTTCGCCCGCGCGCGCAACCGCCGCGGCAGGGTCTGCGTCATCGAGCCAACGATCTGGTAACTGCGCGTATCCCCCGGGACCTGGGAGGATGCCGCATGCTCGTTGAGGAAGTTTGCGCGGGCATTCCCCTGCGACCCGGGGCTCAGGACGTAGCGGTACTCGCCGCCGAACCCCTGGCCCGTCTTCGAATACCAATCATGAAAAATCGTGGCGTCATGGCTGCGACCAATCGCCCAGAAGAACGCGTTGCTGATCGTCTGCCCCCTCAACGTCGACGCGCCGTAGGTCGGGATCAGGAACCCGGTGGCCCGATCGTCTTCCTGGATCGGATAGTAGAACACCGGCAGGTACATCATCGGCACGCCCTTGACCTTGAACACCGCGTTCGTCAGTAGCGCGTAGTCATCCAGATTCAGCGTGATCGAGCGGGAGCCCATCGCCCAGCGCGGCGTGGGCTGCACACACGTCGTAAAGCCGCCGCGGGTGATCTTGTACTTCTTCGGTCCCACCTTCTGCAGTTCTTCACCCCAGAAATACGCGTCGGGCTCCTGCGTCCCGAACATGCTGCGGTCCACACGATCCCCGAGCGTCGCCGTGCCGTCAGCGTTGTAGAACGTCCCGGTGCGCGTCCGTGTGTTGAACTCCATCCGCTCGGCCGAGATCCGGTTGCCGCCCGACACGAAGACGACATGGCCGGCCGCCATCACCAGGTCCTTGTCGTGAAAAATCTCCATCCGGTCGGCGAAGAACTGCATCTCATCGCAGTCGATCTGCACCGGCACGGTCACATCGCCCTTGAACAACGAGTGATTCTGGTTCTCGCGACCGCCTTCGGCCGTCAGGTACTGCGCCTGGTAGACTCGGCATCCACCGAGGCCGGTCTGCGCGCGGGCGGGCGTTGCGGTGCCGAACCAGGAGAGGGCGAGGCAGGCGAGAGCGATTGGGCTGAAACGAGGCATGCGGGCGGGAATTCAGCGCAGAATACCACGCAGCAGACCGATCAGAAAGATGGAGCCGGCGATCACCACACGCGCGCCCGGCCGGCACGCCTCAGCCAGCGCCCGCACGGGATCGGGCTGAGCCGTGACGTGCGCGGGCGGAGGTGTCAGCGCCCTGGCGATCATGACGAGATCCTGCGCGGGCAACGCGCGGGGACTCGGCGCCGTCGTGCAGACAAGTGCGCCGCAGACCGGGGCCAGCGCCCCCACCATGCCTTCCACGTCCTTATCGCGCATGGCGCCGAAGACGAGCGTGGGATCGATCCACCCCGATTCCCGGATGTATGCCGCCAGCGCGCGCGCGCCGGCGGGATTGTGCGCGGCGTCCATCAGGACGTCGGCCCCGCGGTAGGTGAACCGTTCCAGGCGGCCCGGCCACTCCACACCTCGGAAACCCTCCCACACCGCATCGCCATCCACAGACACCCCGAGGCGATCGAGCTCATCGAGCAGACAGAGGGCGACCGCGGCGTTGGCTGTCTGGTGGCGGCCCGCCAGCCGCAGTGGAAGCGTCTGCGCCCGTGCGAGGTCGGCGGCGCGCACGAGGCGGGCTCCGACCGTCGCGCACGCCTCCTCGATCACGCGCCAGGCCGCCTCCGGAAGGATCCCGCAGACGACGGGGAGTCCGGGCCGGATCACGCCGGCCTTCTCACGTGCGATCGCTTCCAACGTGTTGCCGAGTTGTGCCTCGTGGTCGAAATCGATCGACGTGATCGCGACGGCGATGGGCGTCACCACATTTGTTGCGTCGAGCCGGCCCCCTAGGCCGACCTCGAGGACGGCGACGTCCACCTGCTGGCGTCTGAACAGCTCGAACGCTATCGCCGTCGCACACTCGAAGAACGTCGGCGGCCCTTCCAGCTGTTTCGCGTCCACGAGGCGCTCGACAGCCGCCCGTACGGTCGCGGCCGCCTCCTCCAGCGCTGCCGTGGTCACGTCGCGACCCGCGACGGTGTACCGTTCTTCCAGCCGTTCGAGATGTGGAGAGGTGTAGCGGGCGGTCCGATGACCGGCGGCGCGCAGCACGGCCTCGACCATCGCCACGACGGATCCCTTGCCGTTGGTCCCGGCAACGAGGACGCAGCGAAAGCTGTCTTGCGGGTTGCCCAGCGCCTCGCACAGCCTCGTGATGTTCTCGAGGCCGAACTTCATGCCGAGGTGTTCGAGGCTGAAGAGATACGCTAACGCGTCCACGTCACGTGGCGGTCGCTGCGGAGGGAGAGGCGTGCGCGCGCGGGCCGGGGGCGCCGAAGCGCAGGACGCGCGTGATGACGTCTTTCAGTTCCCGCCGGAGTCGCCCGGCAACCGCGCGCTCGATGGCGCGGGTGATCTTCTCGCCGACAACGACGCCCATGCTGCCGCCGATGAAACCGTACTCCATGGCGGCGGCCACCGCGTCCATGCCGTCGATCCGCCCGGTCGCCGTGATCACGGCGTCCTTCAATCCTGTGGCGGCGGTGCTGGCGTCAAGGCGCTTGCGGTACGGCTTCGTGTCGGTGAATCGGAGCGGATCGGTCGAAGCCAGGCCTCGATCGTGTTCGACCCAGTCTCCGTCGAACAGCGAACGTAGACGCTCGGCGGCCGAAAGCCGGAAGTGATGGGCGCACTTGGTGCAGACGCTGAGACTCGCCGCCAGGTCCTTGTTGTAGATGACCTGACCGCACGACGGGCACTTCACCCAGAGCCCTTCGGGCACCCGGCTTTGCTTGCCCGGGGGCTCGATCGGCTTGCGGACCTTGGTGAACCAGGCCATAGGCGCAGAGTATCACGCTGTCAACGGACGCTCAGGCGCGCCGTACGTAGTACTGCGTGCCACGTCCCATCGAACGTACCTGCCGTTCCAGATCCGTCAGCGCATCGTCGCCCCAGGACCAGTCGAACTGCGACGTTTCGACGACCAGGAGCGGCGTAGCGGTGTAGTGGAAGAAGAAGTGGTTGTAGGCCTCATTCAGCTCGCGGATGTACTCGTCGGCGAGCGCCGGCGTGTCCGGCTGGGTGCGTGCGCGATCGCGCAGGCGCCGGCGCAGCACCTCGGTCGGCGTCTGCAGGTAGATGACGAGATCCGGTGCGGGCATGTCGGGCGCGAGCAACGCATACAACCGCTGGTAGATGAACAGCTCGTTGTCGTCGAGATTGAGATAGGCGTAAACCTTGTCGCGCTCGAACAGGTAGTCGCAGACGATCAGCTGACTGAACAGATCCGATTGCCGCAGCGATGTCTGCTGTCGGTGGCGCGCGAGCGTGAAGAACAACTGGGTCTGGAACGCCGCGCCGGCGCGGCCCGCGTAAAAGTCTGAGAGAAACGGATTGTCGGTCTCGTCGAGCACGACCGTCGCGTCCAGCCTCGCACCCAGCCGATCCGCCAGCAGCGTTTTGCCGACGCCGGTGGGCCCTTCGATCGCAATGGAGCGGAAGTCCAAGGTTGAGCCGCAGTATAGCCAATCGGCTTTGCCGATTGCGATAGCATTGTCCCGTGCGAATCGAGCGCATCGAGCTGCGGCTGCTGCGTCTGCCTCTCGTTCGCTTCTTCGAAACGAGCTTCGGCCGCATCACGGAGCGGCCGCTCGTCCTCGTCACCGTCGAAGAGGACGGCGCGAGCGGAATCGGCGAATGCGTCGCCGACGCCAATCCGTATTACAGCTCGGAGACGACTCGGACGGCGTGGCACGTGATCGCCGAATTCATCGCGCCGCTGCTGCTTGGCCGGGAGTTTTCGCATCCACGAGAGATCTTCGGGGCGCTGAAAGCGATTCGCGGGCACAACATGGCGAAGGCGGCCGTCGAGATGGCGTCGTGGGATCTGTTCGCCAAGCAGCGGAACGAATCGCTCTCGTCCGTGCTCGGCGGGAGCGCGGCGACGATCGCCGCCGGCATTGCATCCGGTGTCTCCATCGGCATTCAGCATTCATTCGAAGAGCTCGCCGAGCGGGTGGGCATCGAGCTGGCGGCGGGGTACCGGCGCGTGAAAATCAAGATCAAGCCGGACTGGGACGTCGAGGCGGTCGAGACCGTGCGCAAACGGTTCGGATCGATTCCGCTGATGGTGGACGCGAACGCCGCGTACAGACTGGATGACGCGACGCACCTCGGCGCGCTGGACCCGTACGACCTGATGATGATCGAACAGCCGCTGGACTACGACGACATCCGCGACCACTCGCGGCTTCAGGCACGCCTGCGGACGCCTATCTGCCTGGACGAATCGATTCACTCGGTGCGCGCGGCGGAGGAGGCCATCGAGCAGGGCGCGTGCCGCATCATCAACATCAAGCCGGGACGCGTCGGTGGCCACGGCGAAGCCGTGCGCGTCCACGATCTGGCGGCCGCCCGCCGGATCCCGGTGTGGCACGGCGGGATGCTCGAGACCGGCGTCGGGCGCGCGCACAACATTCATCTTTCCACTCTGCCGAACTTCACGCTGCCGGGCGACGTGGCGGCCAGCCGCCGCTACTTCGCCCCGGACCTGATCGACCCGGAAATAGAGGTGCGCGCCGACGGTACGATTGCCGTGCCGACAGGCCCGGGCATCGGCGTGGCGGTGAATCTGGACCGGGTCGTGCGTGCAACCGAGGAGCGAGTCGAGCTGCGCGACACGACCGGCGGCTGACATGCTGGCGTTACCCCGAAGGTGTTCATGAAAATGAGGAATCCCGCGCGCGTGGTCGCGCTCCTTGGTGCCGTTCTTTCCGCCGCCGCTGGCTGCGCGACGACGCCTCCTCCCAAGGCTCCGGTCGTCCCGTACGAGCAGAAGCTGGCGTCGATTCTTCAACTCGAGGACCAGCGCATCCTGCGGGTTCCCCCGCCGCCAGCCGTCGTGCCCGTTCCGGTCAAAGGGGGCCGCCGCGCGACGCTGCCGGCCCCGCCGGCACCCCCCGACCTCACCTCGCTGATCGCCGATCCAGAACCGCGCGTTCGGCGGCGTTCGGCGCTCGCGATCGGCCGCGTCGGGCTGCCGCAGGGCGTGCAGCCACTCATCGCGACGCTTGCGGATCCCGATCCGGAAGTACGACAG
>JAIVJE010000461.1 GCA_020200195.1 Acidobacteriota bacterium
CGGCAGTAACGAGCCTCCATAGATCCGGGCATCCTGTACGCCTGCAGGTCGGTGGAAGCGACTCGGTGTATTCGCCCGGTTACCTGTCGTCACTCCAGCGTGAGTACGGACATTGGCCAAACATCACGTTTCACGGCTACGTTCCTGAAGTGCACGTCCCGTCTCTTTTCCAGCAATCTGCAGCCGCGGTGTTGCCGTATCGGACAACGACGGGCGCCTCATCCGTTGCAATGCAGGCCGCCATGTATGGAACGGCGATTCTCGCTGCTGACGTCCCGGGGCTGCATCTGATGGGCAGCCTTGGCTTGGAAATGACCTTCCTGAAATTTGAGGATCCGTCGTCGCTCGCCGCGCAACTGGCAGGATTCCTTTCCGCACCCCTGTCGCATGCTGGGCAGGTCGAGCACAATCTTGCCTACTGCAGGACCGTCAGAATGGTGGACATCGTCAACGCGTATCTCGACGAGATTGAAAGCTTGGACCACGAGCGCCATCAGGGCCGAATGACCGTTGAAATGAGGAGCTCGGTCGCGACGATGCGAGACAGCGAGACCTAGCTGGAGACGTTCGGGAAGCGCGATGCCCCAGCTCGGTAAACCTACCGGCTCGAAACGCTAGTCGGGCCTCCTCTGCGCGGAGTACGCTTCCCCGACGTGGTTCAACCGGCGACTCCTATACCGCCTCCCAATCGACAGGAACAACCACCGAAGGGGCCTGACGAGCCCGTTCGCCGGTGGGTGGCCGTTTGCGACGCCGTGACGCTCGGCCTCCTCCTCACAGCCGCCGACATCGCGGTTTTCGGTGGAATCCGGCTATTCTCCGGTCCTTTTGGAATCTCGCTGACCACCGTCTGGCGTGTGGTCGTGGCTGGCGTGATCGTCGGCTTGGTCCGGCACCTGCTTATGCCGCGCCCGTCGCTCGTGCGGCGTGCGATGCTCGCGGCCGCCGCCGCGCGCGAAGTCGCGCGTGCGCGCCGGTTCCGCGTCGTGACTCCTGTCTGGATCACGTTCAGGCTTGGCATACTCGTCGTCGGACTCTTCGCAGTGGCTGCGATCGGGGTGCCGCGGCAAGCCGAACCGCTGCGGTCCGCAGGCAACCCACTGCTCGACCTGGCGGAGCGCTGGGATGCAGGTTGGTACGTGCAGACCGCGATTGAGGGATACCGTTGGAGGCCCGAGGCCGCGCGATCCCAGCAGAATATCGCGTTTTTCCCCGGCTATCCGGTCCTGATGCACATCGGCGGCGCGATCCTTGGCGCGCGGCCCAGACCCGCGCCCCCGCGGCATGTCGCGCGACCGCGGTTATGGCGCAGGACCCTGCTTGGCGGTTGGCTGATCGCGCTTGGGGCGTCATACTTCGCGCTCAACGCACTTTATACGTGGGCCTGGAACGTCGGCGGCCGGATCGCGGCGGCACGATCAGTCGTGCTTATGTCTGCCTACCCCTTCGCGCTGTACTCCAGCGCTGCGTACACGGAATCGCTCTTTGTGCTCGGCGCGCTTTCCGCCTTCAACAACCTGACTGCAGGACGGGCCGGTTTGGCGGCGGGGTGGGGACTCTTCGTGGGCCTGATACGGCCGAATGGATTCCTCCTGACCCTGCCGCTTGCGGTGATAGCGGCTCGGCACGGTGCAACCCGGCCGCGTCTATGGCTCGCTGCCGCCGCACCCGGAATCGGCATGGCACTCTTTTCCGGATATATCTGGTGGTTGACAGGTCGTCCGCTGGCCTGGGCGGAAGCTCACGCTGCTTGGGGACGCACTCCATTGACGTGGAACGCGGCCAGCGCTTCATTCGACCTGCTTGCCAGCGAAGGCGTGCTCACATACGCGACCACACGACCGTTCGACATGCTGAACGGGGTCGCGGTGATGTTCGCGCTGTCGCTCACGCCGATCGTGTGGCGGCGGCTTGGAGCGCCAGCAACAGTCTTCGTGCTCGTAAACCTCGTGCCCCCTCTGCTTGCGGGCGGCCTGATGTCAATGGGTCGGCTCACCTCGACCCTCTTTCCACTGTTCGTTGCGCTGGCGCTCATCGTCCCTCGCCGGCACATGATCCTCTGGGTCGGCGTATTCGCGCTGCTCCAGGGACTCGCAGCCGCCATCTTTTTCACGTGGCGCCCGCTGGTGTAATCTCGGCCGCCGGTTGCGACTCAGCGTATGGTGGCCGGTCGCGACCAGCACGACTTGGATGCACCGATTCAGCGAAGCGCGAACACATCAGCGGCGCCGCGGCCATCCCAGAAACTCCCGATGTGGGGCAGTCGATAGTGGCTGGTCAAGATGTAGAGAGTGCGCGAGGAAGCTTCCCGATCTGGATACTCGTGAACGATCAGGTAACGGACCCCGTCGCGCCGCAGTTGCATGACCGACAGGTCGCTTGGGAAGTCTTTCATCGCCTCCCGCAGCTGGAGATACCCGGGCGGCACGTAACCACTGTATCCATTCACCGTGGGCATCCAGTGAAATGTCGACATGTAGGCATAGCGCGGCTCCTCGAACGGCCAGCCATTCACGGGGGCCATGGGGAACTCCGCGACGATGCCTCTTGGCTGCTTCGCGAGCCATGCGTACAACGGAGGAGGGTCGTTGTCGTAACTGGTAAGCGCCAGCGGCACCGTCCAGTACTCGAGGAGCAGGATGCCGGCAACCGCTACCGGCATGACGCGCCGAAGCACCGGTCTCGCCGCGGCCTCGAGCGCAGCGTATCCATACGCGGCCAGCGCGGCTAGAAAAAACACCACGAAGATCCCCAGCCGTGCGGGCGCGCGCAGACTCTGAAATGGCGGCGCCCGTTCATAGAGGAACCGATATGTGTAACCGTACATTCCGAGCGACATCTCGAACGCGAGAACAAGCGCGATGACGTAGACGATTTGGACTTTCACCGGCGGCCTGAGCAGTAGTCCTATCAACGCGAGTATGGCGGCCAGCACACCGGGCAGGAGACGCCGCTCGCCCCGGCCGCGGCGGCCTCCATACAGGAGGTTCCCTTCCGGTGCGATGACGTAGTTACGTGGCTTTGCGCTGAACATCCTGGTCTCTTCGATCGAACGGACGCCGACGCGTTCCCTCGTGCGCAAATAAGGGATGGCATAGGCACCGACGAGCACGCCGGCGACCACGCCGCCAAGCGCCAGGCTCGCAATGGTTCGAATCAGACGTTCGCGTGGCACCGTGATCAACGACAGCAAGGACGCAAGACCCAGGAGCATCGCGAGGAACAGACCGTAGTAGATGCTCGACGCCATCTGCAGGCCCACGAACAGGCCGGTGAGCGCGCCGAACCGCCACCTGCCGGTCTCGCACGCCCGCTGCAGCGCCCAGAATGCCCAGGGCAGCCACACGGTCCATTGCAGCTCCATGTGCATGTAGTCCGAAAGGGTCAGTGCTCCGCGGTCGGGATAGAAAATGTTGCCGTCGAAGAGGCGCGTAGGGTTGGTGGAGAGCGCGTGCGCGATCCAGGTGAGGCGCCACATGTTGAAGAACACATCCTGATGGTCGGCGCCGTGGCTCCCCAAATGCGCCGCCTGCGGCCAGGTCATCAGAATGGTGAGCGCCGCGAACAGTGGCAGGATCCTGATCACAGTTCGATCCCGATCATCTGCATCAGCCGCAAGGCATTCCGCGACGTCGCGAGGCCCGGACGCAGCCGGTAGTCGAACGTCATCCCGCCGTGCTGGTCGATGGTTTCCGTGAAGTGCACGAGCCGGGCCGCGGAGCGGATCGGCTCCTCTCCGGCCAGGTTCAAATCGTGGGTCGTCATCGCGCCGATCGCGCCGGCGTCGAGGAGGTGCCGCGCGACGGCCCTGACGGCGATGTCGCGTTCCGCGCTGTTGGTTCCCTGCAGAATTTCGTCGAGAAGATACAGCAGGACTGGTCCGCCCGCGGATGCCTCGGCGGCGTCGACCACGCCCTTCAAGCGGGCCAGCGCGGCCATGAAGTACGAGACGCCGAGTTCGAGCGAGTCCTGAACCCGGATGCTCGTCTGAAGATTGACGACCGGCATCCGCAGCGACTCCGCGCACGCGACGCCCCCGGCTTGTGTCATGACGGCGTTCAAGCCGATCGCGCGCAGAAGCGTGCTCTTGCCCGACATATTTGAACCCGTGATGAGCAGCAGCGTGCCCGGCGGACCCAGCTCGACGTCGTTGGGGACACGCCGGCCATCCGGAATCAGCGGGTGCCCCATGGCCGTCGCGACAAAACGAGGGGCCTCGACGATCTGCGGGACGCACCAGGACGGATTGTCATACCGGGCGCCGCCGAGGGCGCTGAGACCGTCCAGTTCCGCGAGCGCGTCGAGCCACTCGCGCACGTGCCGCCCGGCGGCACGCCGCCAGCGTTCCAAGGCGAAGAGCACGTGAAAATCCCAAAGCGTGAACGCCTGGATCGGGAAGTGGAAGATTGCCGCGCCCGTCCGGAGCTCGGCGAAGCCCAGGATGCGATTGAGCTGCCGCATGCACTGCGGCGCGGACGCCCCATCGGCGGAGAGCCGCAGCTGGAGGGTGGCGAGGACGCCTGGCGGCGCCGGCGCGCGTGTCGCGTGCTCGAACAGCGCCGCATATCGACTCAGCGCCCGCTGACCGGTTCCGGCGCGTTTGAACGCTCTATGGACCATGGGCGTCAGCGCGAACGACAGGACGATGCCGGCCAGGAGCGGTATCAGCCAGAATGCTGCGACGAGCACTCCAGCCAACTGCAGCCCCAGGAGCATCCAGATCGCGGCGAGGATCAGATAGACCGCGACGTGCAGCAGCACATTGCGACGTTGCCCGGGGCCGGGTGCTTCCGCCCACTCGAGGAACAGCGCGATTTCCGCGTGGCGCGCGCCAGCCGCCAGCACTCCATGCGCCGCGAGCTGCTCCCTCCACTCGTCTGACTCTGCAAGCACCGCAGCCGCTTGCTGGCGACCGAGGACGAGCGCTTTGTCAGACGGGACGAGCAGCCAGCCTGCCAGCGTGAGCGCGCCTGACGGGGTTGCGGCCGGACCAAGCCACTGAAACAGCGACGCACGGCCGAACAGGTCGAGATCGAGGGCGTCTGGATGCCGTGTCGTGTCGAGGCCGGGCGGCGGATCGGCTGGCGGCAACGCCGGCCAGTCGCGCGCCACGCGCGCCACGTTTCGAGTGCTCACCGCCCGCAACGCCTCGAACCAGGCGACCCGCTCCTCGACGCGTGCGTGCCACACGACGAGTGCGGCGAACGCGACGAAGAGCGCGACGGCAACCCAGATGAAGACAGGTGAGGCCCCCCGCGCGAACGCCGACATGAGGCACGCTGCAGCCGGAAGGAAGGTCAACAGCCGCAACCGTGAGATGCGCGCCGATCGCCGCGCTTCCTCGTCGCGGCGTGCCGCGTGGCGCGCAGCACGGTCTGCGTAGTGATCGCTGGGTGGTACCGGCGCACGCGCGGGCGTCATGTGCGCGCTGCGGCGCCCTCCGGTTTCCGCGCCTCGATGTTCAGACGCCAGTAATCGAGCGTAAATGGGGGATCGTCGCCCGCTGCCGCGGCGGCCAGGGCGTTTACGAACGCCGGGCGATCGCCGGGCGGCAGACGGTCAACGTGATGCCGCACGCACACGCACGCGATGAACTCGCAGTACGCATCGGCTGTTGCGAGCGATGTAGGCGCAGGTTCGAGCGATACGTCGATGTCGATGAACCCCGCGCGCGCCAATCGCTCGGTAGTGGTCGCGACGTCCGCGAATTCCCAGGGGTCGTCCCATTGCTGGAACGACGCGCGAAAGGCAGGGCTGGCCATGAGCGCGTGCGCGCGCGTCAGCAGCCCGCGCAGGTTGGGTCCACCGCCGCACTGTGCGATGAATCGTCCGCCGGGCTCGAGCACGCGGTAGATACCGGCGAAAGCGGTCGCGTGATCGCGGATCCAGTGCAGCGTCGCGGTGCTGAAGACTGCACGAAATGCCTCCACGAATGGCAGTGCCGCCCCGTCTCCACGCACCAGGGCTGCACGCATGCCGCGGTCGGCGAACCACCGTGCGGCCTCCGCCAGCATCGTCTCCGAACGGTCGAGCGCGACAATCTGACCGTCGCCGGCCGCCGTCACGAGATCAGATGTCAGACGGCCCGTTCCACACCCGAGATCGAGGATTCGTTCGCCGCGTTCAGGCGCAAGCCGCTGCAGCACTCGCACTCCCCACATCCGCTGCGGCTCCGAGAGGCGATGGTACAGTGTGGCGTCCCAATCCGACATTTGATTCAGTGTACAGTCCGTGCGGGCATCGTGACCGTCTGATCCGTCGAGGTGTGTATGCGTCTTCTGAGTCCCACGCTCCTGCTCGGTTCCGCACTGGCGGTGACCGTAGTCGCGGGCGGTCAGCAGCCAACAGCGAGAAGTGTGCGGCTTGAAGATCTCACGTGGGTCGAAGCCGAGGCCCGGCTCGGACCGGACACCGTCGTCGTCATCCCTCTCGGCGCTGCCGCCAAGGAACACGGTCCCCACCTGAAGCTGCGCAACGACGCCCTCCTGGCCGAACAGCTGACAAAGCGCGTGATCGACGCGACTACGGTCGTCGTCGCGCCGGCCGTGACCTATCATTATTACCCCGCGTTTCTCGAGTACCCAGGATCTACCTCTCTCTCCGTTGCGACGGCACGCGACATGACCGCGGACATCGTTCGTAGTCTCGCGCGATACGGACCGCGGCGGTTCTATGCGCTCAACACCGGCATTTCCTCGATCCGCGCGCTCGAGCCCGCGGCCAAGGTCCTCGCGGCGCACGGCATCC